>DASUYO010000485.1:0-2277 GCA_036377375.1 Pyrinomonadaceae bacterium | reverse complement strand
GTCGAGATTGTCCAGCTTCTCGCCAAAAGATGCGAACGCCACCTGACTGCCATCAGGCGATAGCGACGGCATCCCCTCGTAGCCTGGATCTGTTGTCAAGGGAACGGCAGTCAGAGCAGGTTGCGGTGGTCCAGGTTTTGTCATCAAGCGCGAGAGGTACCAGGCACCCACCGCGATGAGCAGGAGACCAACCAGTACTCCAACTGTCCAGAGACGCGGCCTCCGATTCGGAAACCCTGCCCTCAACGTCGTGCGCGCGTTCTGCACTTCCTTCGTTTGCTGACCAAGGTTATGAGCCGCCTCGCCAGCCACGCTGCCAGTTTCGCCACTGCTCTCCGGCGGCGTGGAATGTTGGAGCCTGGCCTCAAACTCCAACTCCTGCTTGAGACTCTTCAAATCGATTAGCAGATCGCGCGCAGTTTGATAGCGTTCGTCCCGATCCTTCGCCAAAGCCTTGCGCACGATGCGTTGCAACTCGGCGGGCGCTCCAGGCGCGACACTGGAGAGCGGCGTGGGTTCCCTTTCCAGGATCGCAACGCAAACATGGTTCGCGGTATGGCCCGAAAACGGCACTCGGCCCGTGACCATTTCATAGAGAACCACTCCCAGGCTCCAGATGTCAGTGCGCGGGTCAAGTTCAAGTGCCTCTACCTGCTCGGGCGAACTGTAGCTGACGGTACCCATAAATCTGCCGGGCGCTGTTTTCACCAGTGCCTTAGTCGCAGCTTCAGGGTCGAGAGCCGCCGGCGTCGTTTCCGCCAGCTTCGCCAAACCAAAGTCCAGCACCTTCACGATGCGGTCGCGCCGCAACATGATGTTTTCCGGCTTGATGTCGCGGTGAATGATCTTTGCTTCGTGAGCGGCGGTCAGCGCCAGGGCAACCTGCCAGGCAACGTCCAGGGCTTCGTTCAATTTCAATGGACCAGCCGACAACTTCTCCCTGAGCGTCACGCCGTCAATGAATTCCGTGGCGATGAAGTGTTTTCCTTTATCCTCGCCCATCTCGTGGACGGTTAGGATATTCGGATGGTTGAGGGCAGAGGCACTCCGCGCCTCCTGTTTGAAGCGCTGCAGGCGATCGGTGTTGGCAGCAAACTGTTGCGGCAGCAGCTTGAGTGCGACGTTGGACCCGAGACTGGTATCCTGCGCCAGATACACCTCGCCCATTCCTCCTTGTCCCAGCCAACGCGTGATCTTGTAGTGACTGATTTGTTGGCCCACGGAGAGTCTCGCTTCAACTCCCAGTAGCGACTGCGCTGCCTCCGCAACCGCAGGCGCTTCCATGAAACTTTCCGCCGCTTTATCGGACTCGAGCAACGACTCGACTTCGCGCCGCAATGCTTCGTCGCCGGCACAGGCAAGCTCGAGAAATTTCGCGCGGTCCTCCGCAGGGCGCGCCAACGCCGCGTCGAAAATATCTCTTACTTGCTGACAGTTTTCAGGACGCACTTTTGCTCATTCCGACTCTACCGGCTCACTCGCGCTTCCGCTGATCTACGAGCCGGATGTACTACTCATGAATTAGGTTGACGCAGCATAAAACAGTGTGACCATAATTGGCAGCAAAAAGATACAACCGAGGATTTCCTCCCGTCCTCCGTTCACAAGTATATATAAAGGACAGAGTTGCCGAATTCAGTGAACTTGGGGACAACCGAAGTACCGCGGCAAGACTCCTTGAAGCGGTGCGCCAGTTCTTATTCAATATACACAATTAGATATGCACAAATCTCGGAGGCCCCTTACGGACGAGAGCGTGACGATTCAGGTCTAGTTTGGCCTCAAACCCGACCCCCGCTCGCGTAGCAGTAACAGGGCATGCAATATCAACATCAAGACGCACGCCGCGATCACTACCATCAACCCACTGCGAACATCGCCTGCAGTCCCACCAACTGCGCTGGAGACATAACCAACAGCGGGTGGAATAACCAAAAGTCCCGCAAATCCGACTCCCATTACTAAGCTCATCGCAGTGCCGGCAATTCGCGGCATCATCACTGAAGCAAGTCCGACAGACGTAGGAAACGCGGGACCCATACCAAATCCCGCGGCAATAAGACCGAGTCGAACCGCACCTAAACTGCTTGCCGTGAATGCCACGATCAAAGAAATGGTTGTTAGAAGCGAGCCTAGAGTTATGAGCAAGTAGCTGTTAACGTGAAGAACTCCAAGCACGAAGCTTGACACAAGTCGGCCCACGAGCAACGCCATCGCAAATAGTGTCAATGTAGTGAGTGCATAACTAGCGATTGAAATACCTACGGCTTCCGTTTC
>DASUYO010000484.1:0-3689 GCA_036377375.1 Pyrinomonadaceae bacterium | reverse complement strand
TGGAGGCGGCGATCGGAATCGAACCGATGAATAAAGGTTTTGCAGACCTCTGCCTTACCACTTGGCTACGCCGCCAGATCGGAAAGAATAAAGGATGAAGGCGGAAAGATGAAGCAGCACCTGCTCGAAAGCACCAGGCTTTCGTCCTTCATCCGCCCGCCTTCATCCTGATTTCGTGGAGCGGGAGACGAGACTTGAACTCGCGACCCTCGCCTTGGCAAGGCGATGCTCTACCACTGAGCTACTCCCGCATTCTAAGAAAACCGCAGTTTTCAAAGTGGTGGAACGAAATGTACCCCTTTTTGTACCCCTCGGTCAAACATCGGTAGATTTGGAAAAATGTACGCTATGCCTCATGAATCCACGAGAGTTTCTTGACTTTCCATATTTAGCGAATACATCCTTTGTCCGTTCTTGCAGCTTAGAATCTTTAGGTACAGAAGATCCCTCTTTCGCCTAATACTCCCTTTGGCCGTTATGAGATCCGCTCGCTGCTCGGCGTGGGCGGTATGGGTGAGGTGTATTTAGCTTATGACTCGCAAATGCGTAGACAAGTGGCCATCAAGCTGCTGCCAACTGAACTGACCGCGAACAAAGTCCGCCTCGCACGATTCGAGCGGGAGGCTTACGCCGCCTCCAGTCTCAATCATCCCAACATAATGACGATCCATGAGATCGGAGAGCAGAACGGCAAACACTTCATCGCCACCGAGTACATTGAAGGGGAATCTTTGCGCCAACACATGACGCACTCGCGAATGGAATTGGGAGAGATACTGGCAATCGCCAGCCAGGTGGCCCACGCTCTCTCCGCGGCCCACGAAGCTGGGATCATCCATCGCGACATGAAACCTGAGAACGTCATGGTGCGGCGCGATGGCTACGTGAAAGTGCTTGACTTCGGCCTGGCAAAGCTGGCCGAGGAGACGAAAGTTGAAGACGAACTCAATCCCGAAGCGCCAACAAGAGGTGCACCCGTTCATACTGAGCCCGGCGTGGTTATGGGCACGGCCTACTATATGTCGCCGGAGCAGGCTAGAGGTCTCGAAGTGGATGCCCGGTCAGACATCTGGAGCTTGGGAGCGATGCTTTATGAGATGGTTACGGGCAAGAGACCATTTGAGGGACCAACGACCACCGACATCCTCGCGATGATTCTTCATCGTGAGCCGCCGTCGCTGCTTCTGTACCAGCCACAATTACCTGCGGAACTGGAACGCATTGTCGAGAAAGCATTGGCGAAGGAACGTGAAGAGCGTTATCAAAATGCAAAAGATCTGAGCGTCGACTTGAAACGTCTTAAGCAGCGTCTCGAAGTTGACGCGGAACTGGAGCGCAGCCTTACGCCTGAAGAGGAAGCGCGCAGGACAGGAGCAGGAGCAGCGGCGGCCGTCACGGCGATCAGGTCAAAGACAATCGCGACGAAGGAAGCCGCTGGCGCAGCTCCTATTGTCTCGAGCGCCGAGTACGTCGTTAATGAGATTAAGGGCCATAAGGGAGCGGCCGTTCTTGTCTTAGCGACGATTGTTCTAGCCATCGTTGCGGCGCTCGTCTACTACCGTTATCCAAGCGCACGACCAGCCGCGATCTCTTCTGTAGCGGTTCTGCCTTTCACCAACGAGAGTGGTGATCCGAATATGGACTATCTTTCGGACGGCATTAGTGAAAGTCTCATCAACAATCTGTCGCAATTGTCCTCCTTGAAAGTTATCTCACGAGGGTCGGTATTCAAGTACAAGGGTAAGGAAGTCGATCCACAAGAAGTCGCCCGCGCGTTGGGTGTGCAGACGATTGTGACGGGTCGCGTAATGCAGCGGGGCGATCAGTTGCAGGTAAGTGCAGAGTTGGTGAACGTGTCAGACAAAACGCAGATGTGGGGCGAGCAATTCAATCGCAAAGTGACGGACACACTTGCGGTGCAAACAGAGATTTCACAGCAGATTGCCGAGAAACTGCGGTTGCGGTTGACGAACGCAGAGCAGCAGCAACTAGTCAAAGACACCAAGGTTAACCCGGAGGCTTATGAACAATTGTTGAAAGGTCGCTTCTACCGTCAGAAGGCGCCTTCGAGGGACAACCTGACGAAAGCGATAGAGAGTTTCAATGAGGCAATTGCCGTTGACGATAAATACGCGCTTGCCTATGCCCTGCTCAGCAGGACCTATCGCCAAATGGGAGCCAATAGTTATCTCGATCCAAAAGAGGCGATGCCGAAAGCGGAGACAGCCGCTAGAAAGGCATTGGAACTGGATGAGGAACTCGCCGAGGCACACTATGCCATGGCCTATATCAAACAAGATGCTTGGAACTGGGTCGGCGCGGAACAAGAATTTAAGCGCGCAATTGAGTTAAGTCCGAGCACGGCAGGGGCGCACAGCGAATATGCGCAGTTTCTCAGCGTGATGGGTCGGCATGACCAGGCAATCAGCGAAATCAAACGGGCGAGAGAGCTTGATCCACTCTATATACCCTGGAACGTGAAGCTCGGTTACATCTATTATTTCGCACGCCAGTACAGTCAGGCTGTCGAGCAATTGAAGAAGACGCTGGAGATGGATAAGAACTATGGGAATACGCACACTACACTTGGCTATACCTACAACGCGATGGGGCAGTATAAGGACGCAATCGCCGAATTGGAGGAGTCTCTCCGGCTGAAGGGGGATAATACCAGTGACCGGTGTTTTCTCGGTTACGCTTTCGCGAAGGCAGGTCGCCGTAACGAAGCGGAGGCGATTCTCAAACGGTTGGAAACAACGAAAGAATATGTGTCACCTCCGGAGTTAGCGATACTTTATATCGGATTGGGAGAGAAGGAACAGGCACTATCAACGCTTGAGCGGGCCTATGCAGCGCACGACCCACAGATGCAATTCCTCGGCGCTGCACCGGAATACGATGCTGTGCGCTCTGAGCCACGCTTTCAGGAACTCATTCGCAAAGTCGGCCTGCCTCAGTGATCATCTTGCTTGGCTTATGAAAATTGCCCTTACGGACCTAAGTAGCATCATTCTCTGCGCCTTAGTGATGATTTGCTGCAGCGTCACTGCCCCGGGCAGAATGGACTTGCAGACCTATTGAGCCTGCCGAACGAGTCTATGTTTACTATTCTAAACGCCAATCAGATTTATTCGATTGAGAAGACCATGGCTTTGCCTATTTTCCGGACGCCTGACATTCCGTCTGATTATCCTGGGGCCGGCGATCACGTTTTGCAGCTCAGTATTTGGACGTGGTATTCCAACCGCCAATGGCGCAGGAATTTAGGAAGAAATAGAGCAGAAAAGGTTACTTGTGGTCGACATGCGTACTCTCGTCACCAATGCCTTTTACCATACCGTCCCAACCCCAGGTGGTTAACTGTCAGGAACCTTAGAATTGACGATCTTGAGACGGACCAGTTGAGCCACGAAGCCGCAAAAAGGCACAAAAGCGGCAGAAAGAGTTTTTGTGCCTCATGGCTATGCGGGACGCGAGAGTATCGAGCACGTGTTGTATGAAATGATTAGTTGGTTTGATAAGTACGTGAAGAACGCGCCGCCGAGATCGAAGCAGACAGAGACGCAGAATTAGTCCGGTTCACTTTGGGAAGGACGGGCGGCCACGGAGGGCCGCCCCTACAGTTGTTGTCATTCGAGCACATTCCGCGTGCGTTTTATTGATTACAACTGTAGGGGCGGCCCTCCGTG
>DASUYO010000483.1:0-15929 GCA_036377375.1 Pyrinomonadaceae bacterium | reverse complement strand
ACGTCTTCGGGTGCGCCACTGGATTCTCCGTTCGTCGAGAGGGCCACACTAGCCACTTCGACGGGCTGAGTAGGGTCGAGTACGTTGAGCACTCTAAGATTAAGACCCTGGCGAAAAGCGAGGAGGCGTTTGTTTGCCCCTTCGAATAGTGCGAGGCTGTCCGGAGGACCTACAGGGACCGCAAGACGTTTGATGATTGCGCCATCATTCAGGCTGAAGCTCACAATTTCCGGGTCAGTATCGGTATAGACAGCGGCGAACCCCACCGCACCACTGCCACTCAATACGAGATTGGAACCTCCATCCACACCCGATGTGGTGAGTTGTGTGGAGGCGAGTTGGGTTAGTTGACCGCTGTTGCTGATGTCGAAGAGATAAATTCTGCGTGGTCCACCCTCGCTGGTTAGGACTACAGCGCGCAAATTGTTGCCCACCTGCGCTATTCGTACGGCCAGCGGTCCAAACCCAAAACTCTTCGTATCAAACTGGCTGCCCAAAATCGGATCGAATGTACTGATTATGGCAGTGTGGGCGAAAGATGGATCGTTCCTCAAAACGATTCCTATCTTGCCGTCCGGAGAGATGTCGAAAACCTCAGCTTTGGGATTATTCAAAGCATAGAGAAAGGCTCCCGGGAAACCGAAGTATTGAGCACTCACAGTCGCGCTAAACACCAACGCGATGATGAACGCCGACACGAGTGTAACGATGGCGCGAGGTAGTAATTGCATATTTTGAATTGATATAAAGACCGAAAGGCTATCCTTTTTCAGTTTTTCGCTTACAGGAAGGAACCAGACCTCGGCGAGAATGAAGAGTAGATCTGGTTTTGCGCTTTTTGTGCTTTTTTGCGGCTAAGTGCTTCTTCTCGCGACGCTGGCTGCCACCGCAACAAGCTCCGCAAGCTCGACCGGCTTCGGCACATGCATATCGTACCCAGCGCGCAATGCGTGCAGGCGATCTTCAACACGCGTGTAAGCAGTCAACGCAATCGCCGCGACTTTGCCGGCTCGCGCCGATGATAGACTACGAACCTGCCGGATGAAATCGTAGCCGTCTGTTCCAGGCATGCCGATATCGCTAATCAGAACGTCGGGAACTGATTCTTTCAGTGTCTCGATGGCTTCAGCAGCGGAGCCGACGACCTCGACTTTCGCGCCACAGTACTCGAGTCCCTGTCTTAGCAGGTCGCGTGTGTCGGGTTCGTCATCGACTACGAGAATCGATAGGCCATCGAGACGATCAGTTACCTCAGCCGCGGGCAACAAATCTCTCGCAGCCGGATGCACACGAGCGCCTGACGCATCGACCTGGTAGACGGGACTAATAGGCAAGGACACAGTGAACGTTGCCCCCTTACCCTCACCCTCGCTGCTGGCATGTACTGTGCCTCCATGCAGCTCGACGAGGTGGCGAACGATTGCCAGGCCCAATCCCATACCGCCATACTGACGGCTGGCTTTTTGATCAGCCTGTCGGAAGCGATCGAAAACGTGCGGCAGAAAATCAGACGAAATGCCCTGGCCAGTGTCACTGACGATTATCTCGAGATGAGAATCCACTCTCTCTGAACGAATCTGCACGTGACCGCCACGCGGCGTGAACTTGATTGCATTGGACAGTAAATTCCAGACTATTTGCTGTAATCTCACCGGATCGCCGGGAATTGAAACAGTTCCGGTATCGATTATTTTCTGAACGCGAACGCCCTTGGCTTCTGCGGCCGGCCTTACCGCTTCCACCGCGGCATCGATGAACGAACCTGGATCTGCCGGACGCACGTCCATGCGCAATTTGCCGGTGATGATCCGTGAAACGTCGAGTAGATCGTCGACCAGTTGTGCCTGCGCGCGCGCGTTCCGTTCGATCGTATCGAGGGCCTTCACAGTATTCTCACTTGAGAGTTGACCGAGGCGTAACATCTTGGCCCACCCCAGAATCGCACTCAACGGCGTTCTTAGCTCATGTGAAATGGTGGCAAGAAACTCTTCCTTCAGCCGGCTCGACTCTTCCGCCTGGTGGTACAAACGTTCGTTTTCTGCCGCAGCGCGTTCTGCCTCGGCACGCGCCCTTTGCGCGGCTTCGTTGAGCGTCCGCAAGGCGTCCGCCTGCTGACGCAACGTCTCTTCATTCGTCTTACGAATGGAGATGTCCTGTACGAACCCCAACATCCCAACGATCGATCCATTGCCGGCATAGATGCCACGGCCCTTTGCGGAGACCCAAACTTCAGAAGCATCGTCGTGCCTTACACGATACTCAATGTCGTAATCAGTGTGTGTAGCGAGCGCTTGTTCAACTGCGAGCCTGGTAGGCTCGCGATCCTCTTCGTTAAATAGCTCGCGCAATTTGGTCCACGTCATGGAAGCGTCGGGCTGAATCCCGAAAATGCGTGCAGCTGTTTCTGACATCGTGACGACGTCTGTTTTCGCGTCCCAGGACCAGTCGCCGAGTCGCGCTGCCGTGAGCGCCAGTTTTAAACGTTCTGAAGCTTCATCGAGCGCACGGCGCGCTTGTCGCTGTTCAGTGATATCGCGTGCGATCTTCGAAGCACCGATGATTTGACCCTTGGGCCCCATGATTGGCGAGACTGTGAGTGAGATGTCGATCAGTTTGCCATCTTTTCGGACGCGTACGGTTTCGTAATGCTCGATGCGTTCACCGGCTCTGAGTCGCGCCAGGATGGCGGGTTCTTCGTCAAGATGACCTTCCGGAATGAGGATGGTAATGGACTTGCCTATCACCTCGTCGGCGGTGTAGCCGAAGACGCGCTCCGCACCTTTATTCCAGCTTGTGATGATGCCCTCGAGCGTTTTGCTGATGATTGCGTCGTCGGCAGATTCGATGAGGGCCGAAAGCCAATAAGGCGCTAATTCGGGGCTCTGGAGATTGGTGATTGGGTATTTGGTCTGTTCATCTGAAGGTTTAATGTCAGGAAGTTTAACGGACATAACTGTACGAAACTCTCATGTGCGTTGAAGGAGAGTGCTGAAGGGGGTTGAAGGGGACGGAGGGGATTATAGCAGGGGTTTCGCCGTTTAAGAATAGCCACAAAAAAGCACAAGAAGCACAGAAAATTATTTCTAACGTTTTAGGTGTTCACGCAAGTTTAGATTTTTGATTAACCGGTGTAGGTAGTTAGGATGGACGCCTAGCAGCTTTGCTGCATCTGTGAAGTTGCCTTTTGTTTGATCCATTGTCTGCAGGATTATCTGCTTCTTAGTCGCTGCCACTGCTTCGTGATACTTTGTCGGAGAGGGCATCGTACGGGTTTCAGTTTCGAGAATTGCTTCCGGTAGATCTTCCAGCAGTATCAAGTCCGTGCTGCCCAGGACCACAGCGCGTTCGATCGCGTTTTCCAGCTCTCGCACGTTCCCTGGCCAGTCGTAACTCAAGAGACGCTTCTGCGCTTCCAACGAGATACCCGTGATCTTACGATTACATTTCTCGCCATACCTCACGGCAAAGTATTTACCCAGGAGCGGTATATCTTCCGGTCGTTGTCTCAAAGGTGGCATCTCCAACTGCAGAACATTAAGCCGATAGAAGAGATCCTGTCGAAAGAGACCCTGCGTGATTAGGTGATCAAGATTTCGATTCGTTGCAGTCAGGAGCCGGATATCAACTTTGATGGTGCGAGTGCCACCAACGCGTTCAAATTCGCGCTCCTGAAGAACGCGCAGTAGCTTAACTTGAAGTGGTGCTGATAACTCGCCGATCTCATCCAGGAAGAGTGTCCCTCCATCAGCAATCTCGAGCCGCCCTTTTCGCTGGGCCGATGCTCCCGTGAACGCCCCCTTTTCATGACCGAACAATTCGCTTTCCAGAAGCGACTCAGTGAGTGCAGCACAGTTGACGGCAATGAAAGGTCTTCCCGATCGATTACTGTTCTCATGAATTGCACGAGCCACCAACTCCTTACCGGTGCCACTCTCTCCCGAGATCAGGACGCTCGAATCAGTAGGAGCGACCTTAGCGATAAACTGGTATACCTGCCGCATCCGAGGGCTCTCGCCAACCATGCTGTGCTCAATGCCGGCATCCGCTACCAGTCGTTTGTTTTCGCTCTCCAACCATTCGATATGACGCGCGTTTTCGATCGCGACCGCCGTTATAGCGGCTATAGCCGAAGCTAATTGCAGGTGATCTGAATCAAAGTGAACATCAGGTTCATTGGTGTCGAGGTAAAGCACTCCCAGCGACCTGCCGGCCATAATAAGCGGAACGCAAAGGACAGAACTCGTCTGTGCCTCGGCGAGGCTCGTTCGCTCGAGGCCTGCAGTGTCATCACGAGCTCCAATTAAAAGTCCTGTGCCGTCTCTTAAAACCTGGCGAGCCAATGTTCCGCTGACCTTGATAGTTTCGTCTGGTCCCTTTGTCCGATCGAGTGCAAACACCGAGGAGAACTCTTCCACTCCCTCTTTCTCACTAATATCCGCCAGCAGAATGGCGCCATGCCGGGCCGGAACAACTTCGAACATTAACTCCAGCAATGTTTTCTGTAGTTCCTGCAGACCGCGAATGGCGTTGATAGTTGTGCTGACCTTCATAAGTGCAGCCAGGTCCCGCGCCATCAAATAGAGAGCGTCGTTGAATCTAAACTGAATCGTGGAGCCGCTCACTACGCGACTGTCGTCGAATTGAACTTCGCTTGATTCGGAAGGAACGTCGCCTTCATGACACAGGAAAAGAAAATGTGAATTCCCGATCCTAAGCCGGTCGCCGTGTTCAAGCTTGCGACGTTTAACTGGCACATCGTTCACAAACGTGCCGTTGAGACTGTCGAGATCAGTAACTATAAACTCTTCGCCATCCCGCTCAATTTGCGAGTGCCTTCGGGAGACTGAAGCATCCGGCAGGCAAAGTGTGGCAGCACTCTCTCGGCCAATAACCGCCGCCGAATCTGTAATCGAAAGCACGGTTCCTTGAAGCTTTCCGGCTATGGCAACGAGACGAGGGTTCATGGCCGTCCGAGAAACCTATGAAGTAGGGAGAAGTTTACGCGTCTGGCATGCTGCGAGCAAACTTCTTGTCCGAATGTTTCCGCGAGTACCTATCTTAAGGGATAAATCCCTATCCAATCAGATAGCAATGCGAGAGTCGCAGGGCTCCATGCGTTCGAGAGTTTTCCTTTTCAAATCTTGAGACCGCTACTTTTCGGCGTGTTTTCTTGAGTTCAGCGACACTTGCCGCATGGCACATGAATGGCAATGGTCCATGTCAGCCCAATTGAACTTAATTGAGCTGCCCAGAAGAAGTCGGCAAAGAGACTTCTACTCACTTTTTAACAAGGTCGAAACGTCGACCTAAGGCGGGAAAGGCCGCAAGAGGAGCAATAAAATGTCAAAGCAAATAGTACGGACTGTCACAATGCTAACGTTGGTAGCTGGATTAATGTTGGCGGCAGGTGTGGTAGCGGCCAACGGTCAATCGTCATCCTCGACCGTAACCGCTGATATCCCGTTCGATTTTATCGTGGGTGGTCAGACGCTTCCGTCGGGTAAATACACGGTCGGCTCGGCAACGAGTCTCAGTGGCGGGACCCTGAGGATCAGGAGTCGTGACGGAAAGTCCACAGCGATAAGAAACAGCAACTTAGTTACCGAGAGGAACCAAGACCGTCAGGCTAGAATGGTGTTTCATCGCTACGGCCAACAGTACTTCCTGGCTGAGGTTTACTCAGGTGATAATTTCGGTCGCCAGCTGCTGCAGTGCAAAATGGAACGTAACCTCCGGTACGAACTGGCGTCGAACGCGTCAAAGAGCGACTCAGCCAAGGGAAGTTATGAGGTTATTGAAGTAGTAGCTCTGGTTCGCTAGCACCGACCGGCGACTGGCCGAACCCTCTCCAGCTTCCCACCCAGTGTGAAATCAGAACGGCAACCCAGTGGCGACAGGGTTGCCGTTTTGACTTTTTGCTCATGCCTGTTGCATAGCTTCCGAAGTTGCATGTGGTTTTTCAGCGAGCGACGTCAACTCAGCGATACTGGTTCAGTTTGGAATTACGCCTACTAACGAAGCCAGTTCGTATTAAATCAGCGACGAAACAATTAGAATGGTCGGTCAGGTAGAAATTAACAGTGCAGCAGAAACGCGTTCAAATTGTTGGGTTGATACTGACGATGGTTTATGCGGCTGCGATTGTTTGGCTCTATGCGACCGAGCCACGAAGCTTCAAGGAGATGGCAACCGGAGCTCAAGTTGCTGCCGGCACTTACCAGGTTGATCAGGAAAAATTTAATGCTGCTCTCGCGCTCTTTCGGCGTGAGCAATTTCGAGCCGCTCGTGACGAGTGGCAGCGCGCAGATCCAGCACAAAAGGATCCAACGACGCAGTTTTACATTGCTTACGCATTTTATCGTGAAGGTTGGGGGCGCGTTTATAACGATCAGAATTTATTTAAGCAAGGTCTTGAACCAGTCAACCGCGCCGTAGCGCTTGCGCCCGGATCGCTGACCGTTGCTGATGAGAACCTGCAGTTGCATACGGCTGCCGAGCTGAAAGCGGAGTTGGAGCAAGACCTGGAGAGGAACTGGAGCGATCTGAACCCACTCAAGGTTTTCCGAACAAGGAAGTGAAAGAGCAGCAGTAATGAGTAAGGAATTAACACTCGCCGAGAACCGGTCGAGAAACCTGTCACTCGTAAACTACGTGCTGTTGCCGTTCATTTTTCTGAGCGTCGCGCTGCTGGGTGGCTTGCGTGTTAGTGATGGAACTCACGCGTTCGCGTTCATGCCGCCGCCGTTATTTACACTCGTCCTCAGCGTTCTGCTCCTGCTTCTATTTGTACGAGGTGGCTTAATTGAGTTGCGCTCGTTGTTATCAGTTGAGAATCCACCACTGACGAACATCGCTCACGTGTGGCTAGTTATCACAATCTTTTTCGGAGGGGCTCAGACGTTCAACTCGGTGTTGCCCGAGCAGGGTCTATTGCACTGGCTCTTCTCGTTCTTTTTTCTCTGGACATTGTGGAACAATCAGTTTTCCTCGTTCGATGCGCGACGGCTTCTCAGAAGTTTGGCGGTACTCTTTGGAACTGCTTTCGTGCTGAAATATATGTTGCTGGCGAGTCTTTATTCTGAGGATGGTGGTTGGTTAAAACGCGTGGCCGGTGCGCTTTTATCCGGCGTCACACTCGGAACGCTTGACGCACCCGTATTTGCACCTGCGACGGGCTACATCTCTTTTTTCACGATCGGGCTTTACATTGCAGGTCTCGTGTTGATGAGTTTTGGCCATCAGCGAGCTGATGAGCAGATGCTATCGTGACGAGAGTTGATTCTTTGGAGTGTTGAGTATAGTCGTGACACTGCACTCAGCTAAGATACTGTGGTGAAATCTGTAGTCGCTGCATCATTTGGTGGTCCCATTCCTCCAATGGATCAAGTCCAGCAATATAGCTTCGCTTCCGATTCTGAATCGGATGGCGGATGCTCATGATTTCCGGGCCAGACCCGAGAATAGTGAGTTTATAATGTGGCTGGTCACTGGCCCACAGCCTGGTCCAATAGTGTCGGACGATGTTGGGAAGGCTCCCTATTGTTGAGCACAGGCGCGTGTAGTGCTCGGCCACCTCAGTCGGATGTAGAAACTTTGGGCGATGGCACAGAGTGTAACAGTCGTAATCCCGACTCTTAGTGCCAGGCAGAAGTTTTCCCTCCTGTTTTAGGGATCGATAGAGAGAGGTTTCAGGATACGGGCACATGATGCCAAGGAACGTAATGGAGAAGTGCTGAAGGTCAGATAGATAAACTGGCAACCTCTCAAGATACTCATTGGTATCACCATCCGAGCCTACGATCAGACCAAAGGAAAGCAGAATTCCCTGGGCAAAACATCTGCGGATCGTCGCATCTACTTCCGACACTTTATTTTGCTTCTTGTTCATCGCTTTCAGTGATTCCGGGTTGAGCGACTCAAGACCGGTATACACATAACGGCAACCTGCCTTTGCCATGAGTTTCACGGTCTCCTCGTCTCTCAGCACGTTGAATGTGAGCGCGCAACCCCAAATCTTCTTTAGTGGTATCAAGGCTCTGCAAAGTTCCCGCAGATAACGCAGGGATCCGCCGAGATTGTTGTCGAGAAAAATGAATGAGTTGTTGAGTAGCCCGAAGTAATTCCTGTTCCATACCATCTTAAACTGAATCTCATCAACCACGTTACTAACCGGTCGATAACGGTAAGACTCCCAGCCAGTTAATACGCAGAAATTGCAAGAAAAAGGACAGCCGCGAGACGCCTCTATTGCCGGCAACCGACGACGGTTTTGTTTGAAGTCGATCAAGTCGTATCGATAGGGTCTGATTTCGGTTGGTTCAGTAGCGCGTAAGTTGTATTGCTTCTTTAATTCTCCTCGTTCGAAGTCGCGGATGAGGGCTGGAACATTCGCCTCAGGATCACCAGTGATTACAGAATCGAAATACCGTTGGCAGTCAGCGGGAAAATGGTTTGCATGGCGCCCGCCCGCAACAGTGGTTATGCCGCGTTGACGCAGTAAAACGGAGAGAACTTTGGTGTGTTCGTAGTAGGAATGAAGATACGAGAAGAATACCAGGTCCCAATCGCGATCAAGAGGTACGTCAATTTCCTTCTCATTGTAGAGCTCCACTTCGGCGTAATCAGGACACAAGGTAGCGATCAGTTCGGGTACCGCCGACTGCATGATCGTCCGCTCTTTGAGTTTCATGCGCGACGGGTGAACGTAGGTCGCGATGATGGCGATCCGCATGGGCAAACTCCTGAAGTGAATTGAGGATCGTTACAAAACGTACTAAACATCCCCTGGAAACCCAGGGGCCAACATGCGCGTCATAAAGGCGGGATTAAGAATCTTTTGGTCCAACATCCATGCGTCGACCACAGTAATTAATTCGTCACCGTAGTCTCCACCGATGACCCGGCCCAGGCACCGGCGTGCTGCAGCAGCATAAAGGTTCATGTCCGCGGCGTCAAAATCAACAGCTGCACTGGCGAGCAAGTCGGCCGCTAATGACTGACTTCCCCGAATCGCAGCTATCCCAGCCTGTGTTAGCAGCGACAACGGTTCAGACCATGAAACTTTCTCTTTCGCAATCTTTTTCGCGAGGTTCTGAGCAAGTATCAGGAGACGTTCCGAGTTTTTGTCAGCTACCGCCATGGCCAGTGCGCAGCGAGCTTTTAGGTGCATCGATTCCACCCGTAACACCTGTATGCGCAGGAGCATTGAATTCGTGAGGGCGGGCCATTGTTCCTCGATCTCTTTCCACGCCAGATGGCCGCGGCCGCTGTATAACTCAACCTGTATTAACGCAAACAGTCCGTAGAAATGCTGTATATAGAAGCCCTTCGGTGTCCATTCGGCCAATGCTTCGACATTTTCTCTTCGCGCTCTTTCCGCATCGTTTGCTGCCAGCCAAACAATATGCATACGCGATCGCAGGCTTGTCGCTGCATAAAGGTTGCCGCGTTCTTTAGCCTCACTTATCAGGTTAGGCAGACGGTCCGCCATTTCTCGTAACTCTCCCAGGTACATGAGAGAGCTGAGTAGGAAACGGTGAGCACTCGCTAACTCCCAGGCGGCACCGATACACTGATTACGCAGAATCACTTCTGCCCTGCGACACAAATCCGCAGCTTTCCTCCAATGTCCGACAAGGAATGCTGCGATGCCAGCCATCACTAAAGCTAAACCGGTCGCGTGTGGGTTGTGGGCTTTTTGGGCAAGTACCTCAGCAGATCTAACAAGCTGAGCAGATCGCTTCTGCCCATGTCTACCGGGAAGTGCGGAGAAACCTGCTTCAATGGCCATCGCTCGAGCAATTCGATATGGTTCGCCAGCTTGCAATGCAAGTAGTAAGTGCAGCGTTTGAAAGTCAGCGCCGCGAATCGCATCAACGGAGCCCAGCCCAGCGGCGACTGCCCAGCAGATGTCAATACGCAAAAGGTCGCTTTTGGAAATTTCGCTCTCCTGACGTTCAGTAAAGTTAAGGCCTCGAAGTCTCAGACGCGCGCGACGGAGCAGCAGTGAGAGAAGCGCACGCTTTGGATTCGAAAACAACCTTAGACCCACTGCCGCTAACACCTTTCTAATGACGTCGAGACCCTCGTCGATGTGCCCGCCCATCAAGAGTTGCTCGGCAGCACGGCGTTGCAAATCAAGAGACCTGGTTGAGTCAGCTCCCTGCGTGGCGTCTAAATAGAAGCGTGCTGATTCAGCTGGTCTCCCCGCATTGGCAAGGACGCTTGCAAGTTTGACCAGCAGATTACATTGCCCGGTGTCATGTCGTGGCTCAAGTTTCAAAGCCAGGTGGTACAGGCGAGATGCGCGATCGAACGCGAGAGCCTCGGACGCTCTATCGGCGGCGGCTATGGCATATCGAACTGCCTGGTCCAGATGTCCAGCGTCTTTGAAATGTATGGCCATCGCCTCAAGATCAGTCTGGCCCAGGCTCTCCAGGGACAAGGCAAGCTGGTAGTGATAAGCCTTAAGCGCTTCCGGAAGAAGATGGGCTATAACCGTTTCTCTGATGCGGTCATGATAAGTCTCTATCTCGTCCTGGTGCCGGGACTCTTTGATTCGTATCAGATGGTCAGATCGCAAAATTGCGAGAGCCTGCTGGGGTATTGTTTCAAGCTTTGCTGCCAACTTTGCTACGTCTAGCGGGATGGGCCGACCGGCTACGGATACGACTTCGAGGAGCCGGCGAGCCTGCTTCGGCAGCTGTGCTACTCGAGCCCAGATAACTTCACTCAACTTCGTATCGTCGACGCTCTTAAACGCGTATGGTTCAGTGCCTTGAGTGTCGCTCGGAACTAGTTCTCGGCCCGCAACTAAATATCTGACGAGCTCATGAATGAAAAACGGACTCGCGCCGGACTCGCGGGCTATTGCCTCAGCGTTCATTGATACTGGCGCGTCTCGGAGCAACGTCAAAGCCAGGTCTTGAGCTTCCAGACTAGTGAGTTCCTCAACTACAATTTCACGCGGTTCAATATCTGGTGTGAGTGAGTCGCGAAGTGCAAAGAGATTCTGTAAAGGTGGGCTCGTCTCGACATCCTCGCAACGGTAGCTCGCAATCAGCAGAAGTGCTGGCGGATCTGGAGGCCGTAAGAAATCCCCCAGCAAGGCCATGCTGTCTGCGTCACCCCACTGTAAGTCGTCTATGAAAAGTACTAAGTACTTCTGATCTGCGAGTCGCGCGAGAAGTTCGCGAAATGCTGAAAAGGCACGCCGGCGAAGTTCGCGCGAATCAGAAATTTCAACCACCCTGCGTCGAGCTCCAGCAACAACCTCTACCTGGCGTAAGACTGGGAAAAGACGAGCAAGTGCCAGCACATCATGTGGCAGCAGCAATTCACAAGTAGCAGAGGGTAGATGCTTTAGATACTTACTCAATGCGTCGACAACCCCGTCGATGGCCTTGTACGGAACAGACTCCTGTTCGTAACAGCGGCTCGCCAGGATGACCGCGTCTTTTTCGCGTCGCTGAAGATCATCGAGAAAACGATGGACCAGAGCGCTCTTCCCTATGCCCGATTTACCTTGCACGTACACAGTCACTGGTCGCCCGTTCTTGCTTGCAATAAAGGCGGTTGTCAGCTCGTCAAGGTGTTTTTCTCGTCCGATGAAGGCTGCTCGATGACGTATAGAAGGTGCGGCAAGTTTCGGTCGCTCCTCTGACACTTGAAGTTTACCGAGGCGAAGCAACACTTCATGTCCTGAAGGACGAGCTTGAGGATCGCGACGCAAGAGGTCGACGCAAAGTGAATTAAGGTCTTCTGGAATGTTCGGCGCCAGTGAAATGGGAGGAGTTGGATCGAGTGCCTGTTTATCTTTGAGCACCTCGAAGTGGCGGCCTTTGAAAGGCAGCTGTCCCGTAAGTGCTTCGTAGAGCATAACTCCGACCGCGTACCAATCGCTCGCTTCGGTAATGGGAAGTCCCGCACCTTGTTCAGGAGACATGTAGTTCGGTGTGCCAATAAGAATCAGACTCTGCTCAGGCTCACGGGTGACAACATCAGTGATGAGTCCGAAGTCCAGCAGCACGACGCGGCCTTCCGGAGTCACCAGGACGTTCATAGGCTTGATGTCTCGATGAAGTATGCCCGAAGCATGTAGTACATTAATTCCCTCTATTAACTGCGTGAGCGCATCTCGCAGCCGCTGTATATCAACCTGGGGGGTGACGGTCAGTCGAGCCGTGATTCTCTCGGGATCACTACTATTACTAATGCTATTTGTTAGTCTCACTGTCTCGAACGTCGAATTTACGTTCTCTGAATCGTTCTGCCCTTGCACGTAGTCGACAAAATTACAACCGTCGATTAGCTCCATTGTTAAGAACCACTTGTCACCGTCGAATATCAATTCGTAAAGAGTTACCAAGTTAGGGTGGGCCACATCTGCGAATGCACGGAACTCGCGTTTGAACCGGTAAATGCCATCAGCGTTTGCTTCCCGCAGCGCCTTCAATGCCACTGTCGTATTGCGTTCGCAATCATACGCCTCGTAAACGGTCCCGAACCCGCCGGCGCCGAGGCGTCGCCGGATGACGAAGCGATTGGTCCCTTTGAAATCTTTGGGATCAGAATGAGTCATGGGCTCTGGTTGATGTAGCTGCGGCGCAGCGAATCTTATCTCTTCACCGGGGTGTCCACAATCTAGTGTGAGTCCGTTTTCGATCATCGTCCCTATTTCTTTATGACCGCCGACTGACAATTTGTTCCAGAAGATAACTTCAGCGAGCTCTTAGGCCTGGGCGAACAGTCGGGGCGACCAGTGAGAGCAAATGGGAACATCGCTAGTGGAGTGCCATGCACGTGAGGACGTTAGGAATGTCATAACCTCACCCGGGAGAGGCCTTCTTCGACGTGAAAGAAATCTTTCTATTAAGGACGTGTGTATTGATGGCGTCAGTCGAACTATCCGAATAGATAGTAGCTTTCGATCTTGACTTACATGGCTGTCCGAGCTGTTAAAGGGCATCACCAACAAAAACCAGCATCGAGCGATTGATTTTGGCCCGGCTGTCGGTGGAGAGATTTGGTGATGCCCCGCGGATACGTACCGGAAGCCGGTGATATTGTTTGGTTAAACTTCACGCCGCAGGCTGGCATGAGTAGGCGGGACACCGACCGGGCCCTATGTGACAGAATCCCTAAAATCCGGTAGTTGGTCGTTAGTGACCCTGCGAAAGTTTGCCGATGAGGGTGAAGAGGGGAAGGTACATGGCGATGACGATTGAGCCGATTGTCACGCCCAGGAACCCGATTAGCAGGGGTTCCATCAACGTCAACAGATTCGCGATAGCGGCGTCGACTTCAGCTTCGTAGAAGTCGGCAATCTTACCGAGCATGGCGTCGAGCGCGCCAGTCTGTTCGCCGATGCCGATCATTTGCGCCACCATGTGTGGAAACACTTCCGTGGCCTTCAACGGATCGACAAAGCTCTCGCCGCGCTCCACACCGGCTCGCACCTTCGTGATCGCCTCTTCAATGATCACGTTACCCGACGTCTTCGCAGTGATGTCCAGTGACTGCAGGATCGGAACACCGGAAGACAGCAGTGTTGAAAGAGTGCGCGAGAACCGCGCAACTGCGATCTTACGAAAGATGTCGCCCAAGATCGGGATTTTGAGCAGAATGCGATCGATGTTCTTCCTGCCGGCGGGTGTCCTGTAATAAAACTTGATCGCCACAACGGTGCCGATTACAGACGCCAGTATCACCAATCCACCCCAGCCCGCGAGAAAGTTACTGATGCCGACAACGATTCGCGTCGGCAATGGTAATTGTTCGCCTGGTCCAAGCAGACCCAGAAAGATGTTTTGAAACTGCGGAATCACTACGACCATGATGACCGCGACAGCGACAATTGCCAGTATGACGACCGCCGACGGATAGATCATCGCCGAGATGATGTCGCGCTTTAACTTCACGATCTTCTCGATGAAGTTAGAGAGTCGCTGGAGAATCAGGTCGAGAATACCGCCCGTCTCACCGGCTTCAACCATGTTGGCGTAAAGCTGATCGAAGACACGCGTATGGCGAGCCATTGCGGCAGCGAGTGTGGAACCTTCTTCGACGTCCTGTCGAACCTGCAGGAGGATCTGTTGTAAGTACTTGTTGTCCTGTTGCTGGGCCAGGATTTCGAGACACTGGACCAACGGCAATCCGGCGTCGATCATGACTGAGAACTGTCGCGTAAAGACTGACAAGTCTTTCGACTTAACTTTCTTGCGGCCGCCAATCTTCGGAATGCCAATCTCGCGGCCCTTCTCCTTAACGGAAGTCAGCGTCACTTGCTCGCGCCGCAAAATCTGGCGCAGAGCTTCGCGATTGTCCGCGACGCGTTCACCGACAACAATCTCATTCAGTCTGTTGCGGCCTTTGAAAACATACGTAGGCATAGCGGTAAGCTCCAGAGTGGCTTATCTGTTTACGTTTGGCCTGACACCAATCGGTCGGGGCTGAGCATACGGGCTTGCATGCTGTTTTGGCGCGTTGCCGGAATTGACTCCGGAGCCGCGATCGATCAGCTCGCGCAGCTCGTCTACGTTCGACGAACGTTGCAGTGCAGTGTCCAAAGTGATCTGGCGCTTGTGATAGAGCGTGGCAAGTGCCTGGTTGAAGGTCTGCATTCCATACTTGTCCTGGCCAGTCTGCATCATTGAATAGATCTGGTGGACTTTGTCTTCGCGGATCAGATTTCGAATAGCGCCGTTGGGCACAAGTATCTCGAGTGCCATTGCGCGACCGCTGCCTTCAGCTCGCGGCAGCAGCGCCTGACACAGAATTCCTTCGAGCACGAGCGAAAGCTGTGCGCGAATTTGTGCCTGCTGGTCGGAAGGGAAGACGTCGATGATACGGTTGATTGTCGAAGCTGCGGAGTTGGTGTGCAGCGTGGCGAGTGTGAGGTGCCCGGTTTCCGCAATACGCAGCGCAGATTCGATAGTTTCCAAATCACGCATTTCGCCGACGAGCACGACATCGGGATCCTGACGAAGTGCAGTGCGAAGCGCTGCTGCAAATCCGTGCGTGTCGGCGTTGACTTCGCGCTGATTGATCAAACAGCCTTTGTGATTGTGAAGAAACTCGATCGGATCTTCGATCGTCAGAATGTGTTCGTGACGATCGCGATTGATCTTGTCGATCATGGCCGCGAGTGTCGTCGATTTACCTGAGCCGGTTGGTCCAGTCACAAGAATCAGGCCGCGCGGCTTGTTGCAAAGCTCTTTGACGACCCCAGGAAGACCCAGCTCCTCGAACGCTTTGATCTCATAAGGGATGGCGCGGAAGACTGCGCCCACAGCGCCGCGCTGGTTGAAGAGGTTTGCGCGAAAGCGTGACAGGCCTTTGACGCCAAACGAGAAGTCGAGCTCGAGGTTTTCTTCGAAACGATGTTTCTGCGCGTCAGTTAGCACCGAGTAGGCGAGTTGTTTCGTATCGGCTGATGTGAGCACGCGATAGGATTCGAGTGGGCGTAAGTGTCCGTCGACTCTGACCTGCGGCGGCGAGCCGGTCGTAATGTGAAGATCCGAACCGCCGAGCTCTGAGAGTTTTCTCAGCAGTTCGGAGAGTGAGATTTGTGGCACAGTTTCGTTCAATCGCATGGAGCGTTTTTCTCCTGGTCGGGGTTTACTCAGAAATCATGTTGGATACAGTCAGTACCACCTGCGATAGCGGGTGGGTCGATGCGTAGCGTGCTCGGCCGGTTGACCCACCCGCTACCGCGGGGTGGTACTGACCTCTTCCAAGTTCGACTTCTTGCGTTAACGGCTGCCGGCTTCGGCCTTCGCGCGCAACGACTGAATGAAGCGCTCGGCTTCAGCCGTCATGCGATCCGCATACTCAACCGGCGCATCGGTGGTGAGCCCGTAAATCCGGCCACCAGCCTCCGTGAAATAGAACGTCCATGCTTTTTCCGGAGTGAGTGCATCTTTCGGCGT
>DASUYO010000482.1:0-7910 GCA_036377375.1 Pyrinomonadaceae bacterium | reverse complement strand
CTACGATTTGAGCGGCACTCCTCCAACCCCCTACCGAACCAGCATCGCACGGATGAAGCAGGGCGGGCTTACCGCCGAATTCTTTTCGCTGTACGTCAAACCCTGGTACGTGGAACACGGTGGTGCAGCGCGTCGAACGCTGGACATGATCGATTCCGTGTATCGTGCGGTCGAGCGGCACCCGCGAGATTTGATGTTCGCGACTTCAGTGGCTGACATTCGCCGCGCCAAGGCACAGGAAAAGATCGCGGCGTTGATGGGAATCGAAGGCGGACACGCAATCGAAGACTCGCTGCCCACCCTGCGCGAGTTTTATCGGCTCGGCGTGCGTTACATGACGCTGACCTGGAACAACACGAACAACTGGGCCGATGCTGGTCGTGGTGAGAAGAAGCACAATGGCCTGAGTGAATTTGGCAAAGATGTCGTGCGTGAGATGAACCGTTTGGGAATGCTGGTTGATGTTTCGCACGTTTCAGACAAGACGATGAGCGATGCATTGGACGTTTCGAAAGCGCCGATCATTGCTTCGCATTCGTCAGCACGCGCGCTCAGCAACGTTCCGCGGAATATTCCTGACGATCTTCTGAAGCGTATCGCGAAGAACGGCGGCGTGGTCCAGGTGAACTTCTACAGTGTCTTTGTCGATGAAAAAACGGTCAGCCCGCAAAGCGCAGAACGCGACAAGAGATTGAAAGCCCAGCAGGATGCGATCAACGCGAAGTACAAAAACGATCCCGAGCGGCTTGCGGAAGAGAGTGACAAGCTGGAAGCGGCAAACCCATTGCCTCCGCTTCCGATCTCGAAGTTGATCGATCACATCGATCATATTGTGAAAGTGGCGGGGATTGATCACGTCGGGATCGGAGCAGATTTCGACGGCGCGAACGACATGCCTGAAGGCGCTAAGGATGTTTCGATGTTGCCGAATATCACTTACGAGCTGCTGAAGCGTGGTTACAGTGAGCGCGATATAAGAAAGATACTTGGAGAAAATTTTTTACGAGTATTTGCAGAAGCGGAGCGCGTCGCACGTAGCTCCAGCAGGACCATCAGCGGCAACGGCAGTCTTGACAGGATTAATAAATAAAAAGAAGAGCACGGCTCGCACCGTGCTCACAAAGCAGAAAAGAAGAGAGTAATTATTAATTAGCGATTCTGGCCGCCGCGTCCCTGTCCGCCGGTCTGTCCTGCACCACCGGCGCCGAGATCGTCGTCTTCCATGTTTCGCGAGTCTTTCTTCTGGCCACCGAACTGACCACCACTCTGCTGGCCGCCGCTCTGCTGACCACCAGCGTGCTGGCCGCCTTGCTGACCACCTTGCTGACCACCTTGCTGGCCACCCTGCCCGGTGCGTCCAGGTGATTGCTGGCCATAGTCCTGGCCTTCCTTACCACCCATGTTCCTCTGGAGATCGTCGTTCTTCATTCTGTCATCTGCCATGTTCTATACCTCCCGTGTGTTCGATGGTTAATGGCTCGACCGGAGCTTCAAACGACATCTTTCTCCGGCGAGTTTGAGTAGCCGCCCTATTGTTAATCAACACGCGTGCCAGTTACGTCCGCCCGTAAATCACATTTATAGTTGCAGCTATAGTCGAAACCACTTTTGAAAACAATACGCGCGGAAATGAAATAGTACACACGCATGTTATTATTTGTTCAATAAATGACTGCCGCAGGCCTCTACGTTCATATTCCGTTTTGTAGTTCGCGTTGTTCTTACTGCGACTTCGCTACCGGTATTTATCAAAGCGAGCTTGCCGAGCGGTACGTTTGCGCACTTGTCGAAGAAATAAAATCGTCACGTTACTGTGATGAAACTGTCGATACGATCTACTTTGGCGGCGGTACACCATCATTGCTTGGACCATCGCAATTGGTCCGCATTCTCGCAAGCTTGCACGCGAATTTTCGGATTGCTGCTGAATCAGAGATCACGCTGGAGATCAATCCAGGCAGTGCTACGCCGGAAAAGCTTCGCGCGTTTCGGAGTTTGGGAGTGAACAGGGCCAGCTTTGGCGCGCAGACGTTTCACGATGCCGAGCTTGCAAAGTTGGGCCGCTCGCATAACACAGCAGACTCTCTGAGAACTTTTGCAGACCTGCGTAATGCCGGATTTGAGAATGTAAGTTTCGACTTGATTGCGGGTTTGCCTGGTCAAACTCTCGATGGATGGCAAAGTAACATCAAGCAGGCACTCGAGCTTCGTCCCGAGCATCTTTCTTTTTATTTACTCGAGGTCCATTCAGGGACACCTCTCGCAGAACATATTCGACGCGGAATTCAGCCTGCGCCTGACGATGATTTAGCGGTCGTCATGTACGGATGGATGCTCGAGCAGGCTTCGCAAGGTGGTTACGTGCATTACGAGATCTCAAACTTGTGCCGTCTCGGTTTTCATT
Source organism: Pyrinomonadaceae bacterium (assembly GCA_036377375.1). Lineage (GTDB taxonomy): Bacteria > Acidobacteriota > Blastocatellia > Pyrinomonadales > Pyrinomonadaceae > PSRF01. Next base: position 5,506 of record DASUYO010000482.1, on the reverse strand, counting down.
CGCGACACAACGTCAAATACTGGACCGGCGACGCTTATTACGGCTTCGGATGTTCCGCGCATTCGTACGATGGACAAACGCGACGCTGGTCCAATCAGCGCGACGTTTTGAAGTACGTGCAGTTGATTGAAAGCGGCGCGTCGCCGATTATTGAAGAGCAGCAGTTGAGTCCGGCAGATGTGCGTGCCGAAGCGTTGTTTCTCGGGATGCGAATGATGCACGGTGTCGACATGCGCCACTATCGCGACTCGTTTGGAGTTGATTTGCGCGACGAGCACGGCGACGAGCTGGATCGATTCCAAAAGGCGGGTTTGGTTGAGTTTGACGGTGATTTGATTAGATTGACTCGCACCGGCGCTTTGCTGTCGAACGAAGTGTTCGCGGCATTTTTGTCTCAATGATCATCGCGATTGACGGTCCATCAGGCTCGGGCAAGTCAACCCTGGGCCGCATGCTCGCGCGCGCGCTGAAGCTGCTCTACATCGACACCGGCTCGATGTACCGGGCGGTGGCGCTCGCCGTCATCGAAGCCAATCTCGATCGAAGTGACACTGAAGCTGTCACCGCACTGGCAAACCGGATACATATCGATCTGGAGGGCGATCCTGACTCATTGAGTGTCCTGCTCGACGGGCGCGATGTGACTGAACAGATTCGTAGTGAAAGTGTGACGGACATGTCGTCAGTCATCTCCACCATCCCCGGCGTGAGACGCGCGATGGTCAAGCGACAACGTGCGTTGGGTAAGCGGGGCGCGGTTCTGAACGGGCGCGACATCGGCACTGTCGTCTTCCCCGATGCTGACGTGAAGTTTTTCCTCACCGCCGCGCCGCAGGAACGAGCTGAGCGTCGTTATAAAGAAGATCAGATGACGTCCGGCTCTTCCGCGACACTCGCGGAGACACTTGCAGACATGATCGAGCGTGACCGGCGCGACTCAACACGCGTCGACTCGCCACTGCGAGTCGCAGACGACGCCACTGTCGTTGACTCAACAGGAAAGAGTATTGAAGAAGTGTTCGCAGAAATGATGGATCGGATAAATGTTCACCGGAATTATTGAAGAGCTGGGCAGCGTGCAGAGCATCGAAGAGCGCGGAGAGAACGCGCGCATCGTCATCGCTGCTCGCGTAGTTACTGAAGGCACCAATCACGGCGACTCGATTGCTGTGAATGGCGTTTGTTTGACGGCACTCGACATTAAACCCGATTCGTTTGCTGCCGACGTCTCACGCGAAACGCTGCTGCGTTCGACACTGGGCCGGCTGCGACCCGGCACGTCGGTCAATCTCGAACGCGCTGTTACTCCGGCAACGCGACTCGGCGGCCATATCGTGCAGGGGCACGTGGATGCTCGCGGCCAGCTTGTTGGTGTTGAAGGCCACGGTGAGTCGTGGACGGTCAGAATCGCGTATCCCAAAGAAATCGCCCGGTATCTGGTTTTCAAAGGCTCGGTAGCGGTCGAAGGGATTAGCTTGACGATCGCCGCACTCACTGACGATTACTTCGAAATCGCCATAATCCCGAAAACCTGGGAAGTTACGAATTTGTCGCATCTGAAGCCCGGCGACGACGTCAACATCGAGGTCGATGTCCTCGGCAAATACATCGAACGTCTCCTTAGCCACGGATCAAGCGGATAAATAGACCGATCTGCGCGGATCGGTTAACATGAGCCCGTGGCTTTAGCAACCATCGAAGAGGCCGTTGCCGACATCCGCGACGGTCGAATGATCATCATTGTTGACGACGAAGATCGCGAAAACGAAGGCGATCTCGTCTGCGCTGCCGAGAAGGTCACTCCTGAAATCATTAATTTCATGGCCCGGCACGCCCGCGGGCTGATCTGCCTGCCGCTCACCGAAGAGCGCTGCGATGAACTCCACCTGACGACGCAGGTCGCCGAAAACACTTCGTTTCTCGGCACCGCCTTCACCGTTTCCATCGACGCGCGCCGTGGAATCACTACCGGAATCTCAGCAGCCGATCGCGCCACGACCATTCTCGTCGCGGTAGACTCGAAGTCGCGCCCGCAGGATCTCTGTCGCCCCGGTCACATCTTCCCTCTGCGTGCGAAGAATGGCGGTGTGCTGGTTCGACCCGGACAAACAGAAGCGAGCGTTGATATCGCGCGCATCGCCGGGCTGTATCCCGCCGGTGTGATCTGCGAAGTCATGAATGAAGACGGGACCATGTCGCGCTTGCCGCAGCTCGAGGCATTTGCTGCCCAGCACAATCTTAAGATGATCAGTGTTGCCGACCTGGTGAGGTATCGCATCAGCAAGGAAATGCTTGTGCGACGTGTTGTCGAAACTGATCTGCCGACAGTTTACGGCCGATTTCGCGCAATCGCTTATGAAAACGTGATCAATGGCGACGTGCACCTCGCGATGGTGATGGGCGACGTGAAGAGCGACGAGCCCGTGCTGGTGCGTGTTCACACTGAAAATGTCACCTGCGATATGTTTGGATCATTGATCGACGACACCGGGTTCCAACTTCACACGGCGCTCGAAAAGATTGCTGCCGAAGCACGCGGAGTAGTTCTTTACCTGCGCCAGCGTGAGCACAGTTTAGACCTGGTCACCCAGCTGCGTACTTACAACGTAATGCAGCAAAAAGGAATCAATAAACGCGAGGCGAGCCTGGAGACCGGATACGGAATCGAGCGCGACTACGGCGTGGGCGCGCAGATTCTGCACGATCTCGGGTTGCGCAAGATACTATTGCTTTCGAATCATCCCCCCAAAGTAGCGGCGCTTGAAGGTTTTGAGCTCTCAGTGGTGGGCAATGTTCCGCTGGGCCAACCGCGAAATATAGACGAGGTTTGCCACAAATAGGTACAAGAGCGGCAAAAAATTATTTTGTGATTTTTGCGTGTGTTTGTGGCCCCTTACAATCTCTCCCTCTAGAATTCTGAGTTCCCTTGGGTCGCGCGGCGACTTTAGGTTATGAGTGTAGAGAAGCCGACCATACGGAAACGCTGGTACTACTTCACGCGTCGCCACGCCTATATTGCGGCGGGCATAGTCGGCGTGCTTGTGCTGGTCGTAATTATCCTCGCCCTGTTTCTTTACCGGCTCGGCTTTGTCGATCGTTATGTGGCGGGCCAGATAAAAGAGACCTTCGCCAACTACGGAATACGCGCGGAAATCCGAGAATTCCACGCTTCTTTTCCGCCTCAAACCGTGGAGATGAACGGCGTTGAGCTTTACGACTCCGGAACAGGCGAGAAGCTTGGAAAGATCGACCAGCTGCTGGCAACAATCAGGATTGAAGATCTCTACGCGTTGAACCTGCAACGCAACATCAGTCTCAGAGATCTCAAGGTGAAAGGCATTGAAGTCTGGGTAACGTTTGACGATCAGGGCCGCTCAAACTTTCGCAACATCCACATCCCGCCACCCGAGCCAAATAGGCGCATTCTCTTCGCTTACTCAGCCGCGACAATCGAAATAGAAAATGGAGTGGTCCACTACGGTGATGCGCGTCACGAGATCTCCGGCGAAGGGCGCAATCTCCGCGTCGCGATTCAACCGGATAAACCCGACGTTCCGATCGGAACGCGTATGACGTCGGTCCAGCTCGCACTTTCGAACTCTACATTCACTTACGACGGCAGACCCGTCAACAACATCGATATCGAGGGACGCGGGCGTTTTAATCAGACGCGAGCTGAGATTCACGAGTTGGTGTTGAAGTCTCCGGTGGCGGAAGCGCACATGGACGGCGTCATGGACGACTGGCGTGCGCTTCATTACCAAATGAACATCACGTCGAACGTCGATCTCACACAGCTCTCAGATGTCTTGCAGACGGGCACTGCTTTGCGTGGCACGGGCAACTTCGCCGGTACCATCGCAGGCGAGGGCGATCAATTCAAGCTGAATGGCGAAATCAAGTCAGATGCGCTGGCAGCAGACAATTTGCGTTTGCAGGGACTGAACGTAACGGCAACTGGTTCAGTCAATGGTAAGAGTTACGAGATCAATGGAAAAGCTGTCGCCGATCTTCTGAATGCCGGAGATTTCCAGATCGACTCGTTGCAACTCGCCGGCAACGTGATGGGGACCGGAACAAACTTTCGCTGGATCGGCGAGTTACGCGCAGTTGCTGAAAAGAGTTATGGGACAACTCTCACGGGCCTGATTCTTCACGACGCCCGTGCGGAGATGAACGATGGCGTATTGACTGCTCAGTCGAGCCAATTCACTGCAAACGGGCTTGCAACTTCAGGCGCGAAAGTAAACGGCATCACTGCTTCGAACCTGCAACTGCGTAATCAAAACCACATCACCACTGCCACAGTTGCGACCGCCAAAGCCGGCACAGTTTCCGTTTCAGGTGCACAAGTCAAAGGTGTGACTGCGAATAACATCGACCTCACCGATCGAGAGGGTGTGACGAGCGTTGTTGTTAAGGACGTGCAGGTCGGCGCTACGAGCGCGTCGGGCGCTGAAATCGGCAGTCTCAATATTGCCGGTGTACGACTGTCTGTGCGCAACAGGCGAATCGAAGGTTCGACTGCGGATATCGACGTCGGAACAGTAAAGCTTGCAGATGGCCAAGCGGAAAACGTCAAACTAACGAAACCGGTGTTTGTAGTTGAACCTTCGGGCACGTATCGAGCCACTGCGGATCTGAGTATTGGTGGTGGCGTGTTGGGCCGGATGAACATGGGCCAGGCGCGCGCGAATGTCGTCGCCACGAGTCGCGAGATCCAGTTTAACAACTTCACCGCGGATGTGTTCAAAGGGCGCGCGAGTGGAAACGCGCGTGTTGCAATCGGTAAGGGTGGGTCGTCGCAAGTGACGGCTGACTTCAACGATCTCGAAATAGCTGGACCATTGACAGCGTTGGCGGGTAGTGCGGTTCCGCTTGCGGGTCGCGCGACCGGCCGGGTCGATCTGACGTTTCCGGGCACGGAATTCAAGCTCGCGTCGGGAACGATTACGACGCATTTGACCGCAGAGGCGGGTGAGACGGGTGACAAGATTCCAATCAATGGCGAAGTAGCGATGCGCGCGAATCGCGGCACGTTTGACATTCAACAGGTAAACCTGCAAACACCCGCGACACGATTGAATGCGACCGGCCAGTTCTCATTCGAAAACGATTCCAATCTTCAGGTCGACTTAAACTCTTCAGACGCTGCTGAGCTCCAGGCCGTTTTGATCTCGTCAGGATTGTTACCGGAAGTTGAAGAGCAGATGCACAGCTACGGCGTCGAACTGGCAGGCCAGCTCGCATTCAACGGCAACATTCGCGGTCGGTTGAGCTCACCGAATCTAAACGGAAATGTCTCGCTTGGCTCGTTAATCGTGAATGGAAATGAGCTCGGCGCGTTGTCGGCGACGATAGCGATGAACGACGCTGAAATTCGCATTCCGGAAGGCAGTCTGGCGGAGCGTGATGGCGGCGGCGTGCGCTTTTCACTGATCAAGCCGCGTAATGGTGAAAACAATATGTCGATCGATGCGACACTCGATCGATTCAGCGCTCGAAA
>DASUYO010000481.1:0-5809 GCA_036377375.1 Pyrinomonadaceae bacterium | reverse complement strand
GTCGAGCACAGGACCGATGATCTGCACGACTTTACCGACGTGATGACCGTCGCTGGTGATGTTTCCGTTAGGCGTAGACATACTGTCTCTGAACTCCTGGCAGGATTAAAAGCTCGATAAAATAGCACAGCGCTCTGATCCGAGTAAATCAGCCAGAGATCTGCGCGGATCTGTGGCTGATTTACCTGAAACCTTACTTGTACTATCATCGTAGTACAATCCGAGATGAGCCAGATTTTCTCATTGAGCCCTTCGCACCCCATGCCGCTCTACGCGCAGTTGACGCGAGCGATTCGCTTCGCCATCGCAACGGGACGGCTACGGGTCGGGGAACAACTGCCGACTGTTCGGCAGTTGGCAGTGGACCTGCGCGTGAATGCCAATACGGTTGCCAAGGTTTACGCCGAGCTGGAACGCTCAGGTATCCTCGAGACACGAAGAGGCGTGGGAACGTTTGTCAGCGCCCGCCATCTCGCAGCGAGTCATCGGAACGAGCATGAGAAGCACTTGAAGGAGTTAGTCGATCGCTTCATCGAAGAAGCCGGTGCGATGGGTTTCTCGACCGATGACCTGCTGGATCAACTTCAGAGCCGGCGCAAAAAGGAGACTTCGAATGTCTAATTCAACGACGAGTTTGATGCAAACCAGGAGTAACTTGCCCGCTCCGGACATTCCGCGGGTCAACGTCGTATCTGCGGTTGCCTTACTTGTGCCATTTCTTCTGGGCGCTCTTACAACGTGGTGGATGCTCAATCCGGTGGGGATTATCGTGGGTGCGATCCTCGGCATTTTATTTGCGCAAGCACCCAAGATCGCGCGACAGTGGGAACGCGCTGTCGTCTTGCGACTGGGAAGATATGTCGGATTGCGTGGTCCAGGTCTGTTCTGGATCATTCCGTTCGTGGATTCGGTTTCGACGTGGGTGGACCAGCGAGTCATCACCACTAGCTTTGCTGCTGAAGAGACGCTTACGTCTGACACGGTTCCGGTCAACGTTGACGCCGTGCTCTTTTGGATGGTTTACGATCCGGAGAAAGCGGCGCTGGAAGTTCAGAACTATCCCCAGGCAGTGAGTTGGGCAGCACAGACAGCGCTGCGCGATATCATCGGCAGAACTTCGCTGACGGATCTGCTGCGCGGACGTGAACGAATCGAAGAGGAATTGCAACAACTGATTGACGAACGCTCGAATCCGTGGGGCGTGACAGTGCAATCAGTGGAAATGCGCGACGTGATCATTCCGCCCGCGTTGCAGGATGCGATGTCGCGCGAGGCACAGGCCGCGCGTGAAAAACAGGCGCGCATCATCCTCGGCCAGGCGGAAGTGGAGATTGCACATTCGTTTGAAACTGCGGCTCAGTCATATCGAGATAATCCGACGGCATTGCACCTGAGAGCCATGAACATGTTGTATGAAGGCTTGAAGGAGAAAGGCGCGTTGATGTTGGTGCCGAGCAGCGCGGTGGAATCGATGGGAATGGGTGGCTTGCTTGGTGCGGCGGCGTTGCGGCAACAAACGCTAACGGGAAGCGATGAGGTCCCCGAATAGGATCTTTAAGCCGCAGATCTGCGCAGATCTGCGGCTTATCTTTCCGGATCGATCCGAATCTTCATTCTTTGAAGGATCTGTAGATCTTCTTCTGTAAGCTCGAGGTCTGTGTCTGTCTCACCTTCCTCGTCTCCGGCGTGAGGTCTCAGGCCGATCTCGAGCCGGAGCGTCAATTCCATCTCGTAACCCGCTTCGCGCAGGCGTTCTATAGCTTCGGCAACCCTCGTCGACTTCTCGACTGATTCGTTTATCGCAGTGCCGATCTCGCGAACTATCTCTTTTGCATCGTCATCGATTTCCATTTTTCGGTATGCTACCACGGATTACACAGATTGCCACCCAATGTTAGACTTGGCCCTATGTTCGGAACCATTGGCATTCTGACAGGCGGTGGTGACGCGCCAGGACTGAACGCTGTTATTCGCGCGGTGGTGAAGACTGCGACGTGCGAACACGGCATGCGCGTGATTGGCATCGAAGACGGTTTCGAAGGCCTGCTCGGCGCTACTCGTACTCGCGCGCTTTCACCAAGCGAGGTCCGCGGCCTGCTGCCGCGCGGCGGCACGATTCTCGGCACGCGAAATCGCGGAAAGTTTGTCGAGATGGCCTGTGAAGGAACAGACCGGCAAGCTGAGAGCGTGTACCAGGAAGCAATCGCGAACATGAAGATTCTTGGCATCGACGCACTCGTCGTGCTTGGCGGTGAAGGCACACTGTCGATTGCCGCTGAGTTTGACAAACGCGGCATTCCTGTTTGCGGCGTGCCGAAGACGATCGATAACGATCTCGCTTGCACTGAACTGACGTTCGGGTTTGTCACAGCGCTCGACATCGCCACCGAAGCTCTCGATCGCTTGCACACGACTGCCGAGTCACACGATCGCGTCATGATCCTGGAAGTGATGGGCCGGCATGCAGGATGGATCGCACTCCACTCGGGTATCGCGGGCGGTGCAGACGTCATCCTGATCCCGGAGATTCCCTTCTCGCTTGAGGCGGTCGCGGATAAGATTCGCGCGCGCGATGTCAGTGGATCGAATTTTAGTATCATCGTCGTCGCTGAAGGCGCTTTGGAGATCGGGCACGACTTGATTTATCAGGACAAAGGTGACGGGCATCATGCTCCTCGTCTCGGTGGCATCGGCATCCACCTGCAACACGATCTCGAAAGAGTTACGGGTCGTGAGACGCGTTGTGTTGTGCTCGGACATCTCCAGCGCGGCGGCCGTCCTAATGCGTTTGACCGCATGCTGGCGACGAACTTCGGCGTCAGTGCGGTCCAGGCGCTGGCGAGCGGCAAGAGCGGTGTGATGGTTGCGTTACAGGCGGGAGATGTAGTTACGGTTCCGCTTACTGAGGCGATTAAAAACATCAAGACTGTGCCTCCTAACGGACAGTTGGTCCGGACGGCTCGTGATACAGGTATTTCCTTTGGTGCTCCTGACGAGGCCAGTTATCATAAAGCGCAATAGTTATGTCACAAGGAATCAAAGAAAAGCTCCAGGGCGAGCTCGACGAGCTGGAAACAGAGCTGCGCATTCACCTGCCAAAAGAGATCAAACGGGCGCTCGAATTTGGCGACCTTCGCGAGAATTCGGAATATCGCGCCGCGCTCGACCGCCAGAACGTCGTGAAGGCGCGCATCGTTGAGCTGCGACAAAGGATTAGTGAAATTGCCTCAATCGATCCCAACAAAGTGCCGCGCGATAAAGCATCGTACGGTTCCACGCTGGTTTTGTACGACGGTGAAAAAGATGAAGAGGTAACTTATCGTCTCGTGACTCCGGAAGAGAGTGATCCTGCTGGAGGTTTGATATCGACTACATCACCAGTGGGCCGCAGTTTGATGGGTAAGCAGGAAGGCGATGAGGTAGTGGTGCGTACGCCATCGGGCGCAAGGACTTTTGAGATCCGGCAGTTGCGTACGCTGCATGACGAACTAAGCGCTAACGATTAGTTTTTAGCCACAGATTAGACTGATATCCGTGTTATCTGACTTATAGAGTCGGTTCTCATAACCCGGCGAGGAGAAACGAACCTAACACATGTTCGGGGCAAGCATCGGACGTGCAGCGCAGCGAATTATTGATGCCATCGTTCGCTGGCTGGCCATCGGGCATATCAATCCCAATATACTGACCGTCATCGGCGTCTCTTTGAACGTCGGTTGCGGTCTTCTTTTTGGGATGGGCTGGTTCTTCGCCGCGGGTATTGCGCTGATTGTTGCCAATCTTTTTGACATGCTTGACGGACAGGTGGCGCGCCTTTCCGGCAGGGTGACCCGGTTTGGAGGCTTCCTGGACTCTTCGTTGGACCGGCTGTCGGACATGGTGGTTTTTGTGGGCCTAATGGTCTATTACGCCCGCGCCACTCCGGCCCATTCAACTCTTAACGTTTTTCTTGCGGGCGCCGGACTAATGGGCTCGGTTATGGTAAGCTACGCCAGCGCCCGGGCCGAGAGCCTGATTCCCAAGTGTGACGTGGGCTTTCTGCGGCGCCCAGAACGGGTGGTACTCTTTATTATCGGGGCGCTCAGTACTCATCCAGGTTCGACTAATTTCTTTGCCAATCGGATGCCGGCCGTGTTGTGGGTGCTTGCGGTCGGATCTTATTGGACTTTCGCCCACCGCATGTATCATACGTGGCGCGAGCTGACCAAGGCAGAAGAAAAGCCAGCGAATGTTGACGCTGAAACTTCTCCTGCCAAGAAGAATGATCGGCCCAAACGTGCGGAAGTGGCGATCTCGTAGGTCGTCTGGGACGTATAGGACCTGGTGGGCCTATTTTGATTGTTTGAGGGGGAACGCTTGACTATCTGTCCGTGCTGCGGCTTCAAGTTCCACGGCGCCTTGACCAGTGGTTGTAAACAGTGTGGTGCGCGCGCCATTGGTGAGCCGCTCCCTAAACCAATCCACGAACTTCCTTCCTACGGCCGCGCTTTAGTTCTGGCAGTCAGCGGTTCATTGGTGGTCCTGGTTTTTGTAACGCAAACGATCAGTGCGTTTATTCAACACTATTCCGGCAGTTTGGGATTCTGGAATTGGGTCGCCGCAGGCGAAACTGCTGCCTGGCGCTTGAAGTGGATCTCCATTCCGGTCCTGTTCGCCGTATTGTGGTTTGGACGCAAGTTGTATCGATCCATATTGGACCGGCCGACGAGATTCTGCGGAGTCAAGTACGCGCGGCAAGGCTTGCTTGCGTCTGCAACCGTTGCAATGCTGATCGCTTTACTGATCGGCGTTACTGTTCCGGCACGTTTGGAGCATCGCAGGTGGGCGAATGAAGCTACCATGCGCGCGCGTGCTTATGTCATCGACCGCGCTTTCACGGAATACAGACTCAAGTACCACTCATATCCGGCTGACCTGAAAGATGTGCTGGAACGCCTCCCTGATCCTGATGGCAGTCTGGCGGCTGCACTCAGAGACATCGATCCACGTGAATACCGGCCCAGCGCTGACCTTGCCGCTAACGCAACTGAAAAATCGCGTACGCTGCGCGGGGCTGTGATTCGCAAAGCCTCGCTCACGTCTGCAACTGACGACATGCCGACTGGAGGATTGGCGTTCACGAATTACACGCTGCGACTTGCCGGTGATGACAAAATTAGCGGCAACGACGACGACTGGTTCGTTCGTGACGGCATGATCATGAAACTCTCCGACGTCGCCAAAGGAGGTGTCGGACGTTCAGTGTCGGCAGGAGCACTGGAACCGTAGCGACTTCAATGTCGTTCCTGGATCGTTTCCGCAAGAAACCCGAAGACGAAGCCTCACGAATCGCACGTCTCTCCAAAACAGGACGCATGGCCGACGGACGAATCATCGACGCAGTCTCGGACAATAACGGCCGTATCACGCAAGTCACTTACACCTACATGCTGGCAGGGGTTCAATACGAATCCTCGCAAGATCTCAGCGAGTCGCAACAGCAACGCTGGCACGACTACGCCCCCGGAAAACAGATTGTTGTGCGTTACGATCCGCGGCGACCTGCGAATTCGATCGTGGTGTGATTTGCCGCGACGGGCGGCCACGGAGGGCCGCCCCTACAGTTGTAGGTGATCACGCAACTTCTTGGAGTGCGCTTGAATTGCAACAACTGTAGGGGCGGCCCTCCGTGGCCGCCCGTCGCGAATTCATGCTTTTGACTAAAACTCCCAGCACGAGTACAACCAAGACAATGTTCCGCAAAGTCCTGATCGCAAATCGCGGCGAAATCGCCGTCCGCATTATTCGCACCTGCCGCGAGTTAGATATT
>DASUYO010000480.1:0-5780 GCA_036377375.1 Pyrinomonadaceae bacterium | reverse complement strand
AATTGGTCAGGGAATTGCGGTTGACAGTCAATCGCGTCTACGGCAGAATCTCGCCGCTCAGACAGTCAAAATATTCCATACAGTAAGTTTTTCATCAATAGGACGAATTGCATCTCGTTTCGCGTGGTATGACCAACTCCGACTAATACATGCCACTCCTATCGGAGTGAAACCGTGGGAAAGCATGAGCATAGCTTTGAGCATGAAAGTCAAACAAGCCGTTATTTTCTTTTTTTTACTAATCCTAAGCGCAGTACCTTCGGTGGCTCAGCAACCGAACTTGTCCGAACAAATTGCCGCCACTGCCATGAATTCACTCTGGCGTGATGCGTCGCGGAACGAAAACGGTGAGCCTTCACGATGGAGTTACGAACAAGGCGTCGTGCTGAAAGGAATTGAAGGCGTTTGGTTAAGTACCGGTGATGGACGCTACTTCAGTTTCATTCAGAAAGGGATGGACAACTTCGTCAATGCCGACGGAACCATTCGCACTTACAAGGCGGAAGATTACAATCTCGACAACATCAACTCCGGGAAGATTCTTTTACTTCTTTACAAGGTCACTGGTCAGGATAAGTATCGCAAGGCCGCCGCTCTCCTGCGAGAACAACTGAAGAATCATCCACGCACTTCAGACGGAGGATTCTGGCACAAGAAGATCTATCCAAATCAGATGTGGCTTGATGGTCTCTACATGGCCGAGCCGTTCTACGCTGAATATGCAGCAACCTTTCACGAGCCATCAGCATTTGACGACATTGCGAAGCAGTTTATTTTGATGGAGTCACATGCCCGCGATCTAAAGACGGGCCTCCTCTATCACGGTTGGGATGAATCGAAGCAGCAGCGTTGGGCCGATCCTGTGACTGGTCATTCTCCAAACTTCTGGGATCGTGCAATGGGTTGGTACGCAATGGCGTTAGTTGACACTCTCGATTACTTCCCACGAACTCATCCGCAAAGAGTAGAGCTAATTGCAATTTTGAATCGTTTGGCAAAAGCAGTTGCGAAATATCAGGACCCAAAGACGGGTCTTTGGTATGAGGTAATCGACAAAGGAAATGAAAAAGGAAACTACCTGGAAGCTTCTGGTTCCAGCATGCTCGTTTACGCACTAGCAAAGGGTGTTCGTGACGGTTACTTGCCGGCCAGTTATTTATCTGTTGCTAAGCGTGGCTATAACGGTCTCACTTCGGAATTCATCAAGACCGATGCAAATGGTGAGGCAAATCTCGACGGCACTGTAAGCGTCGCGGGACTTGGTGGAAATCCTTATCGAGATGGCAGCTACCAGTATTATCTGAGTGAGAAGGTCGTCAGAAATGATCCAAAGGGAATCGGAGCGTTTCTGATGGCCGGCAACGAAATGAACATTGCCGCAAAGCAATCTACTGGCAAGGGCAAGACTGTCATGCTCGACTCCTACTTCAATAATGAAACGAAGAAGGACGCAACTGGTGAGATTGTTTCCTGGCATTACAAGTGGGACGAGCTCCCTAACAGTGGGTTCTCGCTTTGGGGAAATGTTTTTCGTGCGTTTGGAGTTAAGACCGACACGCTTTACAGCGCACCATCAGCTGCAAATTTGAGAGGGGCAGACATCTACATCATCGTCGATCCGGATACGGAGGCAGAAACTCCACAACCCAATTATGTTTCCACAAACGATGTGAGAGTCATTAGCAACTGGGTAAAAGCGGGTGGTGTTCTTGTTCTGATGGGAAATGATGTCGGTAACGCCGAGTTTGATCATTTCAATGAACTCGCGCGCACGTTTGGTATCGAGTTTAATAAAGACAGTCGTAATAAGGTGCCAGGTAACGATTATTCAATGGGTAAACTTGTGGTTCAACCGCCACATCCGATATTCAAAACGGCACGGAACCTTTATTTGAAAGAGATTTCTACGCTACAAATCAAATCTCCGGCACACCCTGTTTTCATCGATAAAGGCGATAACATTATGGCCGTAGCAAAGTTTGGAAAAGGGACAGTCTTTGCGGTCGGCGATCCCTGGCTATATAACGAATACACCGATGGGCGAAAGTTGCCGGCTGAGTACGATAATTTCAAAGCAGCAAATGATCTCGCGTTGTGGCTGATCCAAGAAACGCGCAAATGAATAGGTCCAATAGGTCATATAGGTCCTATTGCTGCTGACTATTTGCCACAAATCAATGACGGATCCGAAACCAGTCACATTCAGGACAATTGACACGGAGCGCCGCGGCACAACGTCTGAAGAAGTTGTGTCGCAGCTTCGCGAGATGATCCACAAGGGTGAATTGCGACCGGGTGATCGCCTGCCTCCGGAGCGAGATCTTGCCAGGCAGTTAGGTGTTAGCCGTCCAACATTGCGCGCTGGCATAAGTTCACTGGCGGCAGTCGGCGTTCTGCAACCGCGACGTGGTGCAGGAACTTTCGTAGTTGAAGCCGAGGGGTCACCCGCATTGGACAGTAGTCCGCTTCGTTTGATGGCTTCGTTGCAGCGCTTCACTCCCGCCGAGATGTTTGAAGCCAGACGTTCACTGGAAATGGCAATTGCTGCCCTGGCGGCTGAACGGGCAACTGGCGATCAGATGGCATCGATGTCGGAAGAAATCACCGGGATGTTCGCTTCATTGAATGAGCCCGAACAGTTCCTCGTGCACGATATGCGGTTTCATCAAACTGTTGCTGCCGGATCCGGTAATAGAATCCTGACCGCGTTGATGAACATGGTTGCGACGATCTTGTTTGAGGTGCGGAGCAAAACGGTGAAGCGAGCTCGAGATCTAAAAGAGTCTGCGGAGATGCATCGTGCGATTTATCGCGCGATTCGAGATCGCAATCCCGATTCAGCTCGCGACGCGATGCGCGATCACTTGATGCTGGCGCAGAAGGCCCAGGAAGAAGAGGAGCGAGGCTAGTAGCGCGAGTATAGGACCTCGATCCGAACAACCAGCCGCCGCGCGAACTCCGTAGCCACGTTCCGTAAAGTTCAACCCATTACGCACGGTTCGTCCAACGCCATCGAACTTAACCCAGTTCACATGTGATTGATCCACACCGCCTTGATAGATCAGATCCTGCACAAATCGCCCAACTGCGTTATCGGCTAACGCGGTGACAACGGCAGCATCGAGACCGAAGCACCGTTTCAGTCCACGCGCAACGTTGTATTCACCACCGCCCTCCCACACCTGGAATGAGCGAGTGGTGTGAACTCGTCCTTCACCCGGATCGAGTCGCAGCATTACTTCTCCAAGACTGACGAGGTACCAGCGACAGTTCTCTTGGATTTTGGATTCAACGGTTCGGACATATCAGCAAATGGCTGCACCGTCTAGGTTACGACATCTTCGACTTGCGCCGGCTCGAGCTTCGGTACCAGGAGCTGAACGACAACCCACGCAGCCAAATACGTAGACGCGGCGATGATAAAGATCGGCACGTAACTGCCGCTGAACTGAAGTATGTAGCCGACTACATAGGAAATCAGCATTCCCCCGACCGCCCCCGCCATCCCACCAATTCCTACGACAGATCCAATTGCGCGTCGCGGGAACATGTCTGACGTAGTTGTAAACAGATTCGCTGACCAACCCTGGTGTGCGGCAGCAGCGAGGCCAACGAGAAGGACTGCAACCCAAACATTCGACGCTTTAGCTGCAAAAACAATCGGGATCACTGCACATGCGCAGACTAGCATCGCAGTCTTGCGCGCTCGATTTACTGAAACGCCACGTTTAATCAACGATGACGACAGCCATCCTCCGACCACACTACCGACATCCGCGATCAAGTAAACAACAATCAGAGGCGGTCCGATATTCTTGAGATCAATCTTGTAGTTCTTGTTAAGAAAATCCGGCAACCAGAAGAGATAGATCCACCAGATGGGATCCGTCATGAATTTCGCGATTGAAAAAGCCCATGTCTGTTTGTGTGGAAGCAAACGACGCCATGGAATTCGCGTCGCTGGTTCGGACGGATCACTTTGGATGTACGCCAGTTCTGCTTTAGAAAGACGTGGGTGTTCTTCTGGTGGCTTGTACAAAAGGACCCACAAGGCTAACCACACAAAGCCGACCAATCCAGTCACGATAAATGCCCAGCGCCATCCCCACGCGGGGCTGGTCGCAATTGGTGGAACGATTGCAGCGGCTACGAGTATGCCCACGTTTGTGCCCGCATTGAAGATGCCGGTTGCCAAAGCTCGCTCCTTTCTCGGAAACCATTCAGCAACCGTTTTAATGCAAGCAGGAAAGTTTCCTGCCTCTCCCAGTCCCAGGGCGAAGCGTGCTGCAGCGAAGCCGAAAACCGAACTTACAGCCGCGTGAGCCATTGCAGCGACACTCCAAAACAGGACTGAAAGTGAGAACCCCTTTCTGGTGCCTAGTCGATCCATAACTCTGCCGGCCACTAGCAAACCAATCGCGTACGCGGTTTGAAATGCGAGGACCACTCGGCTGTAACCGATCTCGTCCCAGACGCCAGCCCGTTGTAGATCGCCTTTGAGGGTAGCGATGACTTGACGGTCCAGGTAATTGATGGTCGCGGCGAAAAACAGTAAGCCGCAGATGACCCAACGAAAGTTGCCGACTCGCGTGCCAACTTCCGACACTGCAACAGCGATCGATCCAGTGGCGGTTGCAGCAGCCGATTGCGGTGGCGCTACCGTTGATTCGGATTTGGGAAGAGATGTTGACTTTACGACCTTAGTGGCCTCGTTCATCGTCTTTTCTCCGGCCGTTATTGATTAACCCCGCTCGCAAGGAAACCACCGTCAACTGTTAGTATTTCTCCGCTGACAAAACTAACTGCATCGGAGGCAAGAAGAATTGCAGCGCCGGCCAACTCTTCAACATTTCCAAAGCGTTTCATCGGCGTGCGTAAAAGAAACTCGCGGCCTCTTTCACTTTCATCGAGTAACTTCTCATTGAGCGGTGTGCGAAACACACCCGGTGCGATTGCGTTTACTCGTACTCCCTTTTCAGACCATTCAATTGCCAGCGATTTAGTCAGCGAAGCGACAGCTGCCTTGCTTGCACAGTACGCAGCCACTTCATACAAGGCGACAAACGTTGAGAGGGAAGCGATATTGATAATGCTTCCGGACTCTCGTTCCAACATGTGGCGGCCAAATACCTGGGCCGCACGGAGTGTTCCGGTGAGGTTATGTCCAGGATGCTGTTCCAGTCTTCTTCGCTGAAGTTCAAAGTGGGAGCTCGCTTTGTGCGACCTGCCGAGTTCACGAGCACGTCGACTTTGCCAAAGGCTTTGATTGATTCGTTGAGAACCCTCTGGAGTGAAGCGCGCTCGCCCAGATCAGACGTAACTCGAATCGATCGCCTGCCGCGGTTCTCGATTTCGCGAGACGCAGCTTCAACCTGATCCTGGCGACGCGAGGTTGGAGCAACATCGGCGCCAGCTTCTGCCATTCCTTTTGCGATCGCCAGACCGATTCCAGATGTGCCACCGATAACAACGGCTACTTTGTCATTAAGTTCGAGACGAGGATAGCTCATAGGAATAATCTCTTTGGAGTGCGGCGACCTGGCGCCGCTTTGTTATAGCGGGACGCAGCATCCTTGGGAAGCGATAATGCGGCATCAGGTCGCCGCACTCCAAAGAGGTTAGACCACTTTTGAATCAGAGCGTTTACTGTGTAACATCGGATTAAGAGCCGAGTCAAGCGTAAAACCTCAGCAAATTCTAAGATATGCTCTGTTCAATCCTGACAAAATTGTTGTTTGTGTTGTTTAGCCATGCGTGTTAAAGTCATCTCCCATTCTTTG
>DASUYO010000479.1:0-3161 GCA_036377375.1 Pyrinomonadaceae bacterium | reverse complement strand
GGATCGTGATAACGGACCTTCGCACCCTTCGCACACAGACGATCGATGATCGAGAGCGCCGGACTCTCGCGAACGTCGTCGATGTCTTTCTTATAAGCGACGCCCAGCAGCAACACGTTCGAGCCCTTCATCGGCTTGCACTCGTCGTTGAGCCCGTCTGAAACGAGTTGGACCACGTGCTCAGGCATGCGCGAGTTCACCTCTTCCGCGAGGCTGATGAATCGCGAATCGAAACCGTGCTGGCGTGCCTTCCACGACAGGTAATGCGGATCGAGCGGAATGCAATGCCCGCCAATTCCGGGCCCCGGATAAAACGGCATGAACCCGAACGGCGTGGTTGCTGCCGCGCGAATCACTTCCCACGTGTCGATGTTGAGCGCGTAACAAAGGCGCGCCATCTCGTTTGCCATTCCAATATTGACGGCGCGAAATGTGTTTTCCAACAGCTTCGCCGCTTCCGCGACTCGCGCTGAGCTCACCGCATGCACGTCGTTCACGATCTGCGAATACAAATGCGCCGCCACTTCAGTCGAATCGTCTGTCACACCGCCAACAACCTTCGGAATGTTGTGCGTCTGAAAACTCGGATTGCCCGGATCGACACGCTCCGGCGAGAACGCAAGCAGGAAATCTTCATCCAGCTTCAACCCTTTTTCTTCAAACATCGGGAGCAACACTTCGTCTGTAGTGCCTGGATAAGTCGTCGACTCGAGAATAATCAGGTGACCCCGGCGAAGATATTTCGCGATCTGCTCGGCTGCTGCAAGGATGTAAGAAACGTCTGGTTCCTTCGTTTTGCGCAGCGGCGTCGGCACGCAAATGATGATCGCATCGCACTCACGGAGATGACTGAAATCCGTCGTAGCCCGCAGTCGCTGCGCGTCAACGACATCCTTCAATTTTCGTGAAGGCACGTCGCCAATGTAGGAAGTGCCCTCATTGATCTGCTTCGCTTTGGTCTCGTCAACTTCGAATCCGGTGCCGCTGAATCCCTTGGAGGCAAATTCCGCGAGCAGAGGCAGTCCGACGTATCCGAGGCCGATAACACCGATGTGGGCTTGTTTGTTTGTGATTAAGGAGATTAGGTCGTTTTTCATATGGCGGAGAACTCCAAATCGCAAGATAACATAGGTAGCAATCCGTATTCATCTGCCTTTATCTGTGGCACTATACGTCGGACCGAATGTCCAAAGACTCCCCTCAAAAACTCCTTCGCGGTCTAAGCCTACTCGACGCGACGATGATCGTCGTGGGCTCAATGATCGGATCGGGAATTTTCATCACTTCCGCAGAATCGTCGCGTTTGGTCGGATCGCCGGGCTGGCTATTGGCAGCCTGGGCGCTTGCAGGTGTGCTCACGATCACGGGCGCGCTCTGTTGTGCGGAGCTGGCGGCGATGTGGCCACGCGCCGGCGGCCAGTACGTGTTCCTGCGAGAAGCTTATGGACCATCAATCGGATTTCTGTTCGGCTGGGGCTTATTTCTAATTATTCAGAGCGGCACTATCGCGGCCGTCGCCGTTGCTTTCGCAAACTTTGCCGGCGTACTCACTGATCGCATCTCAGCAGATCGTTATCTTATCGCTCCCATCGTGCTGTTGAAGCCGTTTACGATCAACCAGCTATCGTTCAACGGTTACGCGTTGAGCTTATCGAGCCAGCAGCTTTTAGCCGTCGTCATGATTCTCTTTCTCACCTTCATCAACACGCGGGGACTTCAGACAGGAAAGATCATTCAGAACACGTTCACATTTACTAAAACCGCCGCACTGCTCGGACTGATTTTGATCGGACTGATTCTCGGCTGGAATCGCGGCAGTGCTGCTTACACGTCTTCGTGGTGGCAGCCGTGGCAGAACGGCTGGAAGCCGTCGGCGTCGCAAGTGTGGTTTGATCCGGCGGGTCAGGGACTGCTCGTGCTGGCGCTTGTGATGATGCTCGGCAGGGCGATGGTTGGGCCACTGTTCGCGCAGTCGGCATGGAACAACGTGACCTTCACGGCCGGCGAAGTGCGCGAGCCGGGAAAGAATTTGCCGCGCGCACTGTTGCTTGGATGTTCGTTGGTCGTGACGCTGTACCTGCTCGCGAATCTCGCTTACGTCGTCACGCTACCGCTCGCGGGAATTCAAAATGCGCCACAGAATCGCGTGGCGACGGCGGTGATGCAGGCGGTGCTTGGACCAAGCGGCACCGTGATCATGGCGCTGGCGATCATGATCTCGACGTTTGGCTGTAACAACGGATTGATACTGGCAGGCGCACGTGTTTACTTCGCGATGGCGCGAGATGGGCTGTTCTTCAAGCGCGTCGATACTGTTAACGCGCATCACGTGCCTGCTGTTGCTTTGGTGGCGCAGGGCGTGTGGGCTGCGTTTCTTGTGCTGCCGCGCACAGTGACGATCAACCAGCAAACGAGCGCACCCTCGTTCGGAAACGTCTACACGCAATTGCTCGAATACATCGTGTCGGCTGATTTGATCTTTTACGTGCTGATGGTGGGCGCGGTGATTGTGATGCGGCGTAAGGCGCCGGAGATTGAGCGACCGTATCGAACGATTGGTTATCCAATCGTGCCGCTGATTTATATCGTGATTGCAGGGTTGTTCATTCTCGATTTGGCGATTCTGGCGCCGTCGACTTCGGGCATTGGATACTTGTTAGTGTTCACAGGCATCCCGATTTATTTCCTTTGGAGCCGCAGATGAACGCAGATGAACGCAGATCTATTTAACCCATTCGTCCGCGATCTCGGTTTCAACTTTCACAGGCACAGTCTTCAAATACTCCTCACCCGCGGCGCACATCACGCGTTCAACTTTCTCCGCCACGTCCTGCGCTTCATCAGCATCAGCTTCAACCACGATCTCGTCATGAATGATATTCACGACCCTGGCATTCGTATCGCTCAATTCATCTTTCAATAATCTAAGCGCGCGTTTGAGGATGTCGGCACTCGTCCCTTGTATCGGCGTATTCTTGCCGTTGCGCTGCGTCATCGAAATCTGTTGCTTATCGTTTTCGTCATAACGGAAACGCACCAGGCGTCCGGAAGCCGTTCGTGCCTGCCGCTCGCTCACAGCCCTGTTTGCCGCTTCGCGCAGGTATGCGTCGAGTTGGCGATAAGTTGAGAAGTAACGGCGCAGAACATTTTCAGCATCCGGC
>DASUYO010000478.1:0-7440 GCA_036377375.1 Pyrinomonadaceae bacterium | reverse complement strand
CGAAACATCATTCATCACCGCGTCAGTGAAGAAAATCTTTGGAGTGCGGCGGCTTGGCGCCGCTTTCTCCGCGCGCAAATCTACAATGCGCTCGTTGATCGAACCCACATGCGTCGTCAGAGGTTCGAATCCCGGTCTCGTGACGACGATGTGATTGGTCATCGTCAGCAACCGTTCCCACTCGCGCCAGGTCGTGATCTCGGACCACGAGTCAGCACCCATTATGAAAAAGAGCTCGGTCGAGTCGCCTAACGTTCGTTGAAAGTGCTCGACCGTATCTACCGTATACCTGCGATCCGGCGCATCGAGCTCAAAAGTCGAAATCAATAGCCGCGGATCATCCTGCGTCGCCAACGCCAGCATCGCATAGCGATGTATCGGCTCGGTTACAGGACGCCCGATCTTGTGCGGCGCCATCTGAGCCGGAATAAACAGCACTTTCTCAATCTCAAATAACTCTAAAACCCTGCGCGCTATTTCAAGATGACCTGCATGAACCGGATCGAACGTCCCGCCATACAATGCTATCCGGTTTTGAGCGCACATCTCTTACTAAGCCAGCTCGACCGTGTCGTTGCGGTTGCTCTCGGCGTTCAACTCTTCCAACTTCGCTCGAACTGCATTCACGAGCTCCCGAACGCCTTGACCCGTTGCGGAAGAGATCGCGAAGAACGGTTTGTTATCGGCAGTCGCGCGTTGCTTCAGTGATTCCAAACGTTCCGGCTCGTCAAGCGCGTCAATCTTCGTCGCTACTACAAACTGTGGCCGCAGCGCCAGATCCTGATTGTAAGAAGCCAACTCGCGGTTGACTGTTTCGTAATCACTAACGGCGTCCCTGCCGGAAGCCGAAGAAACATCCACCAGATGCAGCAACAACTTTGTTCGCTCGATGTGCCGCAGAAAACGATCGCCCAAACCTGCGCCCGTGTGAGCGCCTTCAATCAGGCCGGGTATGTCGGCAATCACAAAGGTGCGAAAGTCACCGAGATCGACAACTCCCAAATGCGGTTCCAAGGTCGTGAATGGATAATCCGCTATCTTCGGACGTGCGGCTGAGACAGTTGAGATGAACGTCGACTTCCCCGCGTTTGGAAAACCCACCAGACCAACATCAGCGAGCAACTTCAGCTCGAGCTGAAGGTCCAACTCTTCTCCTTTGCTTCCGTCCTGATGGTAGCGAGGAGCGCGATTGGTAGAGGTCGTGAAGTGCGCGTTGCCGAATCCGCCGCGGCCGCCACGTGCGGCCTGCCAACGATCGCCGTCATGACTCAGATCATGCAGCAGATCGCCGGTTGTAGCATCAAAGATCTGCGTTCCCACTGGAACTCGAACAATCAAGTCTTCGCCCTCGCGTCCCGAACGATTCGAGCCCTCCCCGTGCGAGCCACGTTGCGCAATGTGAGTCGGGTTGTAGCGAAGATGCAGCAGCGTGTTTAGCGACGCGTCTGCAACCAGTATGACATCGCCGCCGCGACCGCCGTCGCCACCTGATGGACCACCACGCGGTACAAACTTCTCGCGCCGGAAAGCTGTAACTCCGTTACCTCCGTCACCCCCCTGAACGTGTATCTTGGCGCGATCAATAAACATCCCAAATTGAAAACGACGCCCGGTGCGCAGTATCGCTGCTCAGGCGTCGCGAAGCTGTACAGAAAATGTTTTAAGCAGCAGTTTGCTCCACTGGATAAACGCTGACGAACTTTCCGGACCGACCTTTATCTTCAAACTTCACCACACCATCAATCAACGCAAACAACGTATCGTCCTTGCCGCGACCGACGTTATTGCCGGGCTTCCACTTGGTGCCACGCTGGCGCGCGATGATATTGCCGCCGAGAACTTTTTCCCCGCCAAACTTCTTGAGGCCCAATCGCTGCGCCTGCGAGTCGCGACCGTTACGAGATGAGCCGACGCCTTTTTTGTGTGCCATTGTCTTTACCCAATCGAATCAATCTTTAAAGTTGTGTAGCCTTGCCGGTGACCACGCGTGCGCTTGTAATGTTTGCGACGCTTCTTCTTGAAGACGACGATCTTCTGATCTTTGCCGTGGTCGACCACAGTAGCCGAAATCTTGCCGCCGTCAGATCCTGAGCTAAGCAGCCCTTCCAGCTCGATTGAGCTGCCTGCGTCTGCTTTGAGTGAAGGCACACGAATCGTTTGGCCCTCCGTGACCAGGAACTGTTTTCCACCGGCTTTGATAACTGCGTGTGACATGATAATCACCTCATAAAAAGTCGGATATTATAGGGCACCCTACACAAAAACCCAAATCTGGGGCGAGTATTGCATATAGGGCGCTGTAGAAAGAACGAGTCAGGAAGAGGGGCTTGCCCCCGCTCGTGGTAAGGGCGGGGGACAAGCCACCCTTCCTGACTTGTTCCTTGACAGTCTTCTGCGAGCTATTGCGCGCCTGCTGCCTTTTTCCCGTTTCGCGCCAGGAAGTACTCCATGAAGTCCGTCCCGATATCCCCCGCCCGGAAGCGTGGATCGTCCATGATCTTCTGGTGCAACGGAACGGTCGTCTTGATACCTTCAATCACCATCGCCTCCAGCGCGCGCTTCATCCGCGCAATGGCCAGCTCACGCGTTCGCGCATGAACGATCACTTTGGCGATCAACGAATCGTAAAACGGCGTCACCTGGTAACCGGAATAAACAAACGTGTCGACACGAACACCAGGGCCGCCGGGAAGATTGAAAGCTGAGATCGTTCCCGGCGAGGGCGCAAACGTCTCCGGATTCTCGGCATTGATCCGGCACTCGATCGCGTGACCCACAATCAGCAGGTCATCCTGCGCGTACCCGAGCGGCTCGCCTTCGGCGATCCGGATCTGGTTGCGGACAATGTCAGCGAGAGTGACCATCTCCGTGACGGGATGTTCAACCTGGATGCGCGTGTTCATCTCCATGAAATAGAAGTTGCCTTCTGCATCCAACAGAAACTCGCACGTGCCCGCACTCGAATAACCCAGCTTCTTACACGCGGCGACCGCAGCCTCGCCCATTCGCTCGCGCAACTCCGGCGTGAGCACAGTCGACGGCGCTTCCTCCATCAGCTTCTGATGGCGACGCTGAATCGAACACTCACGCTCACCGAGATGGATACACTCGCCAAACTCATCCGCCAGTACCTGAATTTCAATGTGCCGCGGCTTCTCAATGTACTTCTCGATGTAAACGCTGCCATCGTTGAAAGCTGCTGCGGCTTCGGTCGAAGCAGTCTCCAGTGCCTTCCCCAGTTCCTGCTCGGAACGAACGATGCGCATCCCGCGTCCGCCGCCTCCGGCTGACGCCTTGACGATAATCGGATAGCCAATCTCGCGCGCGAGTTTTAATCCTTCTTCCTCGGAAGTTATCTCTTCGGGGCTTCCCGGCACGATCGGCAACCCGGCTTCGTGCATCGCACGACGCGCCTCAATCTTGTCGCCCATCAGACGGATCACGTTGGCGGGTGGTCCAATAAACTTGATGTTGCAAGCTTCGCAGATCTCTGCGAAGTAAGCCGATTCGGCGAGAAACCCATAACCCGGGTGAATTGCGTCTACATTGAAGATCTCTGCCGTGCTGATGATGGCGGGAATGTTGAGATAGCTCTGTGCGGACGGCGCTGGTCCAATACACGCGGCTTCGTCAGCAAAACGGACGTGCAGCGAATCGCGATCGACATCGCTGTGGACCGCAACCGTCTTGATGCCCATCTCCTTGCAGGTCCAGATAATGCGACAGGCAATCTCGCCGCGGTTGGCGATCAGGATCTTCTTAAACTTGCGCGGATTGAAAGCCATAAAAAACCAGTCACAAAAAAGCACAAAATGCACAAAATATTTCTTGTGCCTTTTGTGCGTTTTATGATCTAACTACGAATACCAAAGAGAGGTTGCCCGTACTCTACGGGCTGCCCGTTCTCGACGTAAATCTTAACTACTTCACCTGTTGCTTCCGCCTGAATCTCATTCATGAGTTTCATGGCTTCGATAATGCAAACTACCGACTCGGGCTCGACGTTGCTCCCGATCTTCACAAAGGGATCCGCGTTCGGCGACGGCGAGCGGTAAAACGTGCCGACGATCGGCGACGGGATAATGTGTAAATCCTGATCCTGAGAAGCCGCTGTCGTGGCCTGCGTGCCCGGGTGCGTAGGACCAGTAGCAGCCGGTGCAGGTGCAGGAGCGGAAGCCGGTTGTTGGACTTCGGCAACGGGAGCCGGTGCGGGCAGCGCTGAATCGCGGCGCAGGCGAACACGAATACTCTCGTTCTCGAGCTCAAGCTCCGCGAGACCGTTCTCACGCAGCAGCGCAATCAGCTCGCGCAGCTCCTCCATGTTGACAGATACTGCTGGTCGTTGCGCGGAGCGCGCGCGCCGTCCGGGCGATTCAGTCTGTTCCTTGGGTGCTGACATTTATTAAGCCACAAAAAAGCACATAAGACACAAATTCAGGATTTGTGTTTTTGTGCTTCTGTGTGGCGATCCTTCGCTATTCCTCGTCGGCTTCAGGCTTTGGTTCGGCTGCGGCCTCTTCCTCTGCTTTCTTGCCACGGCCCGCCTTCTTCCGCTTCGAAGCAGCGCCTTTCGCTCGCTTCTTAGCGGCCTCGATAGCTTCAACTTCACGAGGATTGTCAACCAGTTCAATAATCGCCAGCTCGGCGCGGTCGCCATCTCTATGGCCCAGCTTGAAAATGCGCGTATAACCGCCCGGCCGATCCTTGTAACGCTCTCCCAGCTCAGTAAACAGTCTCCGCAGCGCTGCCACTCCAGCGGTGCGCTCCAGTCTGAGCTGGCCACGCTTGCCGGTCGTCTCGCTGACTGTCATGTTACCGGCATGAAAGAAACCTGCTGCCTGACGTCGCAGATGCAGCGCACCCGTTTCAGAGCCGTTATCGGAAAGATTGTACGCTCGTCGCGACAACGTGATAGCGCGCTCGACAAACGGTCGCAATTCCTTTGCCTTCGGCAAGGTCGTGACGATGCGCTCCTCGCGCGAGTTGATCAAAGAGGTCGCCAGGTTGCGCAGCATCGAGTGACGATGCTCGCTGGTACGACCGAGTTTTCGATGTGCCTTCAGGTGTCGCATGACTCTAACCTACTGTTCCTCGTCGCCTTCATAATCGGAAAGATCGGCAGTGTCACGGCCGCCAGTTCCGGGAATCGGATTGCCCTGCTCGTCAAACTCCATACCGAAGTCGAGTCCCATGCCGTTCAGGATTTCCTTGATTTCATTGAGCGACTTCTTACCGAAATTCTTCGTCGCCAGCATCTCTCGCTCGGTGCGTTGGACCAGGTCTCGAATCGTTCGAATGTCTGCATTCTTCAGACAGTTGTACGAGCGAACTGACAACTCCAATTCGTCAACCGAACGATCAAGCTGATCGTTGCGCGGCAGTGGCGGACGCTCCATCTTCGTGTAAGCGTAGTCGTCCGTGTCTTCTTCGAAGTTGATGAAGATCGACATATGATCCTTGATCAACTTCGCTGCCAGACCAATCGAGTCTTCCGGCTTGACTGAGCCATCGGTCCAAACCTCGATGGTGAGTTTGTCAAACTCCGTGTTCTGACCGAGACGCGCAGCTTCGACGTTGTAATTAACTTTCTTGACAGGCGTGTGCACTGAGTCGATCGGGATGTAACCGAGCGACAAGTCTTCGTCGAAGTTCCTGTCGGCCGAAACATATCCGCGACCGCGCTTCAAGCGCATTTCAATAAGCAGCGATCCGCCTTCACTTACAGTCGCAATGTGCACTGACGGATCGAGGATCTCGACGTCAGCATCCGTGTCGATGTCGGCAGCCGTGACTTCGCCCGCCTCTTCTTTGTTGATTCTCAGTGTCTTCGGTTCGCTGCTGTGCAGCTTGAAAGGCACCTGTTTGAGATTGAGAATAACGTCGGTTGCGTCTTCTACCACTCCCTTGATCGATGAGAACTCATGCTCAACGCCTTCAATCTTCACTGCCGTGATAGCGGCGCCTTCGATTGAAGAAAGCAGAGCGCGACGAAGAGAATTACCGACGGTAGTTCCAAAACCTCGCTCGAATGGCTGTGCTGAAAAGCGGCCATATCGTTCCGTGAGGGTCTCCGCGTCTGCCGCAAGCCGTCGCGGCATCTGAAATCCTGTCCAAAGATTATTTTGATCCATAGCCATAGCTTTTCGGGTTCCTATGAAAAATGCTTCGACCAGCGGTGGCGCTCCAGCCGCGCCGCAGCCAGTCATGGTTAATTACTTACTATAAAGCTCAACAATCAACTGCTCGTTGATCAGCCGATCGATGTCGTCACGCACAGGCAGACTGGCCACACGCGCAGCCATGTCGCCGCCATCGGCAGTAATCCACGACGGGCGTCCGCGACCAGACGCGGTCTGCCACGCACCTTCAATGTGAGAGTTCTTCCTGCTTGACTCTCTCACACTGATCGTGTCGCCAGGCTTCACTTGATAAGAGGGAATATCTACTTTGCGATCGTTTACCAGAATATGGCCGTGATTCACCAACTGTCGCGCCTGCCGGCGTGAGGTGGAAAAACCCGCACGGTAAACCGCATTGTCCAGTCGCCGCTCCAGCAGGAACAGAAGGTTCTCGCCGGTGATTCCCTTCATGCGGGCAGCGCGCTCGAAGTAGTTTCGAAACTGCCCTTCGAGAATGAAGTAGATCCGTTTGACCTTCTGCTTCTCTCTGAGCTGCTGGCCATATCCGACCAGCGCTTTGCCGCGACGCAGCGAATTACCATGCTGTCCCGGTGGTTGCGTACCACGTTTTTCAATCGGGCAAGCTGGTTTGTAACAACGATCGCCCTTCAAAAACAGCTTTGCGCCTTCGCGACGGCAAAGGCGACACACAGCATCTCTATACCTAGCCAATTATTTGCCTCCGGTCCATTGCCTCCGATCTAATGCAGATCGGAAAAGTTTACAGGTTGCGCTTGCGGGCGAACCCTTCATCCTTTGGTTAGTAAATCGGTTTTACAATCCTTGTAAATCCGCGGTCTAAACTCTTCGTCGCTTCGGCGGTCGACAGCCGTTGTGCGGAATCGGCGTCGTATCGCGAATCGTCATCACTCTGATGCCCGCATTTGCGATCGCCCTGATCGCTGATTCGCGACCACCGCCCGGTCCCTTCACACGCACTTCACACTGGTGCATGCCGGCTTCGTGCGCCTTCTTGGCCGCTTCGTAAGCCGCCTGTTGCGCTGCGAATGGCGTCCCCTTGCGCGAGCCACGAAAACCACGCGCGCCTGCCGACGATTGCGCGATCAAGTTTCCTTCGAGATCCGTGATCGAGATCATCGTGTTATTGAACGACGCCGCAATATGCACGATGCCGTTGGGAACGTTCTTCTTCTCTTTCTTTCGAAAGACTTTCTTTTTTCCGCCTGCTTTAGCCATAAGTCTCTTAACTCTGAACTAAACTACTTCTTGCCCGGCGCCTTCTTCTTCGCAATCGTGGCGC
>DASUYO010000477.1:0-5370 GCA_036377375.1 Pyrinomonadaceae bacterium | reverse complement strand
TCCGGAGCGCAGTTGGTGCTGGCCCGACCTGGCGGGCACCAGGACAGCGGCTATTTGGTGCAGACGGTGAAGCAGCAGGAGATCACGATTCTGCAATTGGTGCCGTCCATGCTGCGCGTGCTGTTGGAAGAAGATGGGTTGGCAGAATGTGTGCGGTTGCGGCGGGTGTACTGCGGCGGTGAACTGCTGAGCAAAGAGTTGCAGGAACGTTTCTTTGCGTTGCTGCCTGAGGTGGAATTACACAATTTATATGGACCAACGGAAGTCTCCATCGATGCCACGCACTGGCAGTGTCAGGCAGCAGTGACAGTGGGTGTGGTGCCGATAGGGAGACCACTGACGAAGATGCAGGTCTACGTATTGGACCAGCAACTTCAATTGGTACCAGTCGGAGTAGCGGGAGAGATCTATATCGGGGGTGCGGGGCTGGCGCGCGGCTATCAGGGACGAGCGGAGTTGACGGCAGAGCGGTTCATTCCGCATCCGTACAGCCGCGAGTTAGGTGCGCGTTTGTATCGCAGCGGAGATGTGGGGCGATACCTGGAAACAGGAGTGCTGGAGTATTTGGGGCGAGTTGATGATCAAGTGAAGGTGCGGGGCTGCCGCATCGAACTGGGTGAGGTGGAGACGACTCTCCGCAGTCATGAAGAAGTAGCTGAAGCGGTGGTGCTGCTGCGGGAAGACCGGCTGGGGAACCAGCAGTTGGTGGCCTATATAGTTGCGCGTGAAGCGGACGCCGCTTTGAGCAGTAACCGACTACGTGCCTATCTCAGCCGGCATCTGCCCGATTACATGATCCCTGGCAGCTTCGTTCCCTTACAACGAATGCCGCGCACCCTCAACGGCAAGATCGATCGTCACGCACTGCCGCCGCCCAATCCCGAGTTTGAAGAATTGACTGGGGAAGCCGGTACTCCGACCGAAGAACTGTTAACGGGAATCTGGAGTCAACTGCTGGGAATTGAACGCGTGGGAACGCTTAATGATTTCTTTGAACTTGGGGGCCACTCGTTGCTGGCAACCCAGATTGTTTCGCGCGTTCGAGAAGTCTTCAATGTCGAATTACCGCTGCGAGCCTTTTTTGAGTCGCCAACCGTTTCTGCAATGGCGACCATTATCGATAGCCTCAGACAGACAACAGGTGTCACACAAGTTTCGAATATTCAACCTACACTACGATCTGGCCCACTACCTCTCTCGCTTGCTCAAGAGCGGTTATGGTTGTTCCATCAGTTGGAGGTGGATAGCGTAGCTTATAATGCGCCCACTTCGATTCGTCTCAGGGGCAACCTCAACCAAACAGTCTTTGAGCGGAGCATAAATGAGATTGTGCGGCGTCACGAGGTCCTGCGAACGCACTTCGCGTGCGTGAATGAGGAGCCAGTACAAATCATTGTTCCGGAACTCACCATCAAGCTGCCATCAATTGATCTACGTGAATCATCGCAAACTTTGAGTGCGGCCAAAGCCTTACGAATGATAATTGAAGATTTGCAACAACCATTCGATCTGACGAAAGGACCGCTCTGGCGCGGAAGTCTGTTGCAGATTGCCGACGATGAATTCATCTTGATGTTAACGCTACACCACATCATTGGCGACGCCTGGTCCACCGACGTCTTTATTCGCGAATTGGCGACGTTTTATGAAGACTTTTGCGCCGGCAATCTTCCTTCACTCCCCGCGCTGCCGGTGCAGTATGGAGACTATGCGGTGTGGGAACGGGAATGGCTGAAGCGAGGAATGCCGGCTGAGCAATTGAGCTACTGGCAAAGACAACTGGCGGGTGCGCCGCCGTTGCTGACACTGCGACCGGGACAGGCGCGTCCAGCGGTGCAGAGTTATCAGGGAGCACATCAGAAATTCCTGATTGCGGCAGAGGTGGAGGAGGGGCTTAAGAACCTTAGCCGGCAGGAGGGAGTGACGCTGTTCATGACTTTGCTGGCGGGGTTTCAGACGCTGCTGCACTTCTACAGTGGCCAGGACGACATAGTGGTGGGGACGGATGTAGCCAACCGCAGTCGCGCTGAGGTGGAAGGCGTGATCGGGTTTTTTGTGAATCAACTCGTCTTGCGAACGGATCTGAGTGGTGGACCGACGTGGCGGGAATTGCTGGGGCGAGTGAGAGAGGTGGCCTTAGGAGCCTACGCGCATCAGGATGTGCCGTTCGATAAGTTAGTGGAAGTGCTGAACCCGGCACGGAATCTGAGCTATGCCCCATTGTTTCAAGTGAAGCTGGTGTTGCGCAATAAACAGAGCGAAGAGCGCCGAATAGGGGATCTGGAGTGGGAAATGGTGGAAGTGGAAACGGGCACGGCGCAATTCGATTTAGTAATAAACATGATGAGCACGGCGGCCGGGCTGACGGGCATAGTGGAATACAACACGGGGCTGTTTGACGCGGCTTGGATCAATCGCATGTTGGGCCACTATCAGTTGCTGCTGAGCGAGGTAGTAGCGCAGCCCGAGATCCGGCTGAGCCATTTGCAAGAGTTACTTGCAAGTGCGGACAAGCAACAACAGGTGGTCCAGGAAACCAAGCTTGTAGAAATGAGCCTCAATAAATTACGCACGGCCAAACGGCGCGAGATTCTGGAAATGGTCGACGCTTAAATCGATCCCCTCTTTGTATTTCTTCACAATGTTGCACAAAAGTCGCTAATGCCAGCGCCAAAGGCGCGCAATATGAAAGCCAGGGGCAAGCGTGAAGCGCAGCGGAACGCGTCGCCCCTGGTTAGAAGGAATAATTTTGAAGAGAGCACTGAAAGTGCGAAATGCCAATCGCAAATTATTCCGCTCTTTCAGAGCTTCATGGTGATTGCGCTCTTTACCAGGGGCGACGCGCCTCACGTTGTTCGGCGCTTGCCCCTGGCTTTCATATTGCGCGCCTTTGGCGCTGGCTTCACCACCTAAAGCAGTTGGATATTAAAAAATTAGGCAACACCAAACGAAGATCGCTCAGCGTCTCGAAAGAGGATCTGGTGAAGCTGGAGCTTCTGTATCCTGACAGATCGTTACCGCTGGTCGCACGTCCCACATTCAAAGGGGTGGATCTGGCAATTTGGACCAGCAACAATCTCGAGTTGGTTCAGAAAAATCTGTCTAAACACGGTGCGATTTTGTTCCGGGACTTCGGCCTCACCACAGCAAGTGAATTTGAGCAATTCATCAAAGTTGTCTCACCGCAGTTACTCGAATATCGAGAACGTTCATCGCCGCGCACGCAGGTGTTTGGAAACATCTACACTTCAACTAATCATCCGGCGGATCAAACTATTTTTCTCCACAACGAGAATTCATATCAACAAACCTGGCCCATGAAGATCTTCTTCTTTTGCACATCACCGGCAACGCATGGAGGAGAGACGCCGCTTGCTGATTGTCGTCGAGTGTTTGCCCGTCTCAACTCCAAGCTGGTCGAACGTTTTGAAAAGAAGCAAGTGATGTATGTGCGAAATTTCGGGGACGGATTCGGACTGCCCTGGGAGACTGTTTACAACTGCACTGATAAAAAGTCAGTCGAAGAACAATGCCGGACCACGGGCGTTGAGTTGGAGTGGAAGGAAAACAATCGTCTGAGAACACGTGCAGTCCGGCCTGTTCTGGCAAGACATCCACAAACACGTGAATTGACCTGGTTCAATCACGCCACCTTTTTCAACATCTCAACCATAGAAGAGCCGACACGTGAAGCGCTGTTAGCGGAATTCAGTCAGGAAGATCTTCCTACCAATACTTTTTATGGTGACGGCTCTCCGATCGAGGCGTCCGTTTTAGACGAGCTGCGTGATTGTTATTTACAAGAGCAGGTCTCATTCCAGTGGGAGCGGGGCGACTTGCTGATGGTTGACAACATGCTGGTAGCGCACGGACGTGCTCCCTTCACGGGACCACGAGAAGTGTTGGCGGGGATGGCGGAAGGAAACAGCGAGCGACACGTCTGAAAGCGAGCAGCAGTTAATGGCAGAGCAGGCAACAGTTTCAGGATTCCGGCTATCGCCGCAACAGGAGCGCGTGTGGGAACTGCAACAAGAGGCAGCCGAGCAGGTGTGTTACGGGACCCAGTGTGAGCTTCTCCTAGAAGGAGAACTGGAAGCGGAGCGACTGGAACGAGCCATCAAGGAAGTGGTGCAGCAGCATGAGATTCTGCGCACGAAGTATCGACGACTGCCGGAGATGAAGATCCCGGTGCAGGTGATAGAAGCGCAAGGCAAGGTGAGATTTGAGCAAGGTGAACTGCAAGGGAAAAGCGAAGCCGAGCAGCAAGCGGAGATCAGCAGACTGTACGAGGCGGTGAGGCAAGGAATAGGAAAGAACGGCGCCGGAC
This sequence comes from Pyrinomonadaceae bacterium, assembly GCA_036377375.1. Taxonomy (GTDB): domain Bacteria; phylum Acidobacteriota; class Blastocatellia; order Pyrinomonadales; family Pyrinomonadaceae; genus PSRF01. The sequence continues at coordinate 1,043 of DASUYO010000477.1, read as the reverse complement.
TGCACGTGCAGGTAATGAAAGCAGGGGCGGGAAGTAGTGTGGTGGTGCTGAGCACGGCAGCTATGAATCTGGATGCGATCGGCATGAAGAATCTGGTCGAGAAGATTAGCCGCCGCTATGAATCAGAAACGGGAGCTGATTCTCCACTTCAGTATGCAGATCTCTCTGAATGGCAACACGATTTACTGGAATCGGAAGACATGGAGCAGGGGCGGGAGTTCTGGCGTGCGCAAGAGAAGACCGCCGGTGGGATCAAACTGCCGCGCGGAGAAGGAGCAGGCGAGGGATTGGCGTATGTGAAGTTACGACTGGGGCAAGTCCTGAGCCGGCGCGTGGCCGAGTTAGCGCAGGAACAGCAGAGCAGCGGTGAGCGACTGTTGCTGGCGTGTTGGCAAACACTGCTGTGCCGGCTGAGCGGGCAGACGGAAATAGTGGTGGGAGTTGCGAGTGCGGGGCGCAATTATGAAGGGTTGGGAGAAGCTTTAGGGTTGTTTGGGAAGTACCTGCCGCTGCGGATGCAGATGACAGGTGGGAAAGAGTTTTTGCAGTTATGGCAAGAGAGCAGTGCAGCGGTAGCGGAGATGGAGAAGTGGCAGGAGTATTACCGCTGGAACGGGAACGGAGAGCAGGAACTGAGTGCGGGCATAGTAGTGGGCTACGAGTATCTGGAGTTGCCAGCGGCGGTGCAGCGCGGTGGGGTGAGTTGGCGGATCAGAGCGCTCTACAGTTGCTACGAGCGACAGCAGTTGAAGCTGGTGTGTATCCGTGAAGAAGAAGAATTGGTGGTGGAGTTGCACTACGAGCGCGGAGTAATGAGTGAAGCTGGGGCGCGAAGAATGCTGGCGCAGTATGAGCAAGTGGTGCGCAGTGTGAGCGCCGATGTGCGGGTGGAGTTAGCGCGGGTGGAGGTGTTGAGTGAGGCGGAGCGCAAGCAGTTACTGGAGGAGTGGAACGATACTGAGGACGTTGATTATGCGAGCGCCAAGTGCCTGCACGAATTGTTCGAGGAGCAGGTAGCTCGCACACCGGCGGCAGTGGCAGTG
>DASUYO010000476.1:0-2069 GCA_036377375.1 Pyrinomonadaceae bacterium | reverse complement strand
TAGACGCCGTATGGGTAGTCGTGTTCACGGTTGTTTATGTCATTGGGCGTTGATTGGCTAAAGGAGTCTTGAGAAAGATGTCTGAAAACAACGGAGCGCACAAATCAGAAGACATGATCGAAGTGCCGGCGCCGACACCGTGGCCGTTTGTGACCGCTTTCGGTCTCACCCTGATCTTCGCCGGCGTGGTGACCAGTTTGGGCGTTAGCTTTGTCGGATTTCTTGTTTTGTTGCGAGGCGCCGTTGGTTGGTTTCGCAATGTGTTTCCGGTACCGCAGGAGGAGATGATTCAGGTGCGCCGTACTTTTGTGCCAATCGCGCCCTCAACACGGAGGGTGGACCACTTGCTACCCGGTATTGAGAACCACCGCGTCTATATACCCGTCAAAGTTCATCCTTACTCCGCCGGATTGATCGCGGGCATTTTCGGCGGCATCGGTATGGCCATCATCGCCTGCCTTTACGGACTGATCGCTTACAGGAGCATTTGGTATCCGATCAATCTATTGGCTGCGGTTGCCCTACCGTCTCTGGCCGCGGCCGGACCAGCGACGTTAAAGACTTTTAGTTCGATAGGCTTCATCATGGCGCTCATCGTTCACGGCATCATTTCATCGCTCGTGGGTTTACTGTACGCGGCGATACTGCCGATGATGCCGTCCCGCTTCACCGCTTTCTGGGGAAGTTTCCTGGCACCTGTTTTGTGGACGGCTTTGATCGCGTCAACACTAAAACTAATTAATCCGGCACTCAATTCGAGGATCGACTGGTTCTGGTTCATCGCCTCGCAAATAGCGTTTGGCCTGATTACCGGCTATATCGTGGCCCATTCAAAGATGGTCGAGACTTCGCAACCTGGACCACTGCCGGTACGGGCTGGAATTGAGGCACCCGGTGTAATGCCGAGGGAGGAGGAGTAACTGATGAACAGACTGCCAAACAAATTCTGGCTTGTGGTCATCGTCGCTCTCTCCTCGCTGATGGGTTGCAATGTGCGGCTACCAGGTAAGCCTACTGAAGCTGAAAGATGGCACGCCCCGGAAGACGTATCCGATTTTAATGAACTCTACGCAACGAACTGCGCAGGCTGTCATGGCATTGGCGGTAAGCTAGGCGCCGCTCGTCCACTTAACGATCCCCTCTACCTTTCCTTTGTCCCGGACAATGCGCTCAGACAAGTGATTTCGCAGGGCAGCTCCGGAACGAACATGCCCGCATTCTCTCAGAAGGCTGGGGGCGTACTCACAGATCGTCAGATCGATTTGCTCGTTAGTGGAATGCGAGCGTCGTGGTCCAGGCCGAGTGATTTCAGCGGCGTAGGGGTTCCTATGTACAGCGCTTCCGGATCTGGTGATGCTGCAAGTGGCGAGCGTACTTATCAAACGTATTGTGCGAGTTGTCATGGCCCAAGCGGATCGGGCGGACCCGCAGGTTCAATTGTTGATCCTAACTTCCTGAATCTGGTGAGCGATCAAGGTTTGCGCACGACGGTCGTGGTCGGCCGTTCCGATTTAGGAAAACCTGATTGGCGTTCGAATCTCGCCGGCCACCCAATGTCGCCCCAAGAGATCGACGCGATCGTTTCCTGGCTCGTGGCGCACCGAAAAAACTGATGGAGGCAGAAAGACAATGGCAGTAAGAGAGCTTGACACGCAAGTAAAGGAAACTCCGGGAGTGCTGCATAAAGAGCTACCACGACGCGCCTTTTTACTGAAGCTCGGTTTTCTTCTCAACGGTATTGCCGGCGTGTTTGTCGGAGTGCCGGTGCTCGGTTATCTGCTCTCCAGCATTCGCACAACGGGACCAGTTAACTCATGGATTACGCTTGGGCCAGTTGCCAGTTTTCCGGAGAACCAGACGCGCCTGGCGAAATACCAAAACCCTAACCCGCGACCCTGGGACGGACAGACGACCGATATTCCTTGCTGGGTAAGGCGCATGAATGGGGATAAGTTTCAAATCTTCGCGATCAACTGCACACACCTCGGATGTCCGGTCCGTTGGTTCCAGGAATCGCATCTGTTCATGTGTCCGTGTCATGGCGGTGCATTCTACGAAGACGGATCACA
>DASUYO010000475.1:0-12394 GCA_036377375.1 Pyrinomonadaceae bacterium | reverse complement strand
GAACACAGATGCTATGGTAAGACGAGAATACGATTGCGAGTAACCCCTCAGAGGAGTAGGATACTTTGCTGGACCAGTAAAATCGACAAGCATACGGATTCGAATTCCCGCGGAGGTGAATCAGCACCGTCTCCCCATGTTTGGTGATTTCCCTGCTTAATTTCCCGACTAGAATTCGGGTCACACTAGACAATTGGTTGCACAAAACGGATCAGGACCCTGTCCTCAACCTAAGGAGATTATTATGAAACTCTACGGCCGAATCCTCAGCGCAGTTTTCCTTCTCGTCTCTGTATTCATTTTTCCAGCTTACACACAAGTGAGTACCGCTGATCTAACCGGGCGTGTTACCGATCAACAGGGCAACGTTGTTCCAGGAGCCATTGTCACTGCAACTAACAAAGGTACTGGAGTCACGCGCACTGCAACGACCGACGGCGCCGGGGAATACACAATTGCACAATTGCCTCCCGGAAAGTACGACTTATCCGTCGAGGCAAAGAGCTTCAGCAAAGCGTTAGCGCAAGACTTTGAACTCAACGTAGGCGCGAAGACGACGCAGAACTTCGAGCTACAGCCGGGCGAGATAACAGCTACAGTCAGTGTGTCAGCCGAGGCAGCCACAGTTAATACAACGACTTCAGACATCGGCAAAAGCATAACGCCGGCTGAGCTTCAGACCCTTCCCTTGCTTAATCGAACATTCGCCAACTTATCGATCATTGCCCCGGAGGCGCGTCCGGTTGGCACATTCGATCCCACCAAGACCCACGTCGGTAATGTGGCTTTCAGTGGTGGTGATGGCCGGCAGGTGGATGTAAACGTCGACGGCGGAGACAACAAGGACAATGTCGTCGGCAGCCTGCTGCAGAACTTCGCGTACGAGGGTATTCAGGAATTCCAGGTCTTAGAGCATCGCTGGACCGCGGAGAGCGGCCGCTCGGTCGGTGGCGTTGTTAATGTGGTCTCGAAGTCAGGCACCAATGAATTACACGGATCAGGCTTCTTTAACTTCCGCAACCAGTCGTTGCGTGCCAGGGATTTCTTTGAGAAAGAAAGCACGGATCCAAAGCCGAAGTACAACCGAGAAGAGTTTGGAGGCTCAGTTGGTGGCCCGTTGGTCAAAGACAGGATGTTCTTCTTTACGGCATTTGAGCGTTTTAGAGAGCGGCAGAATCTGCTTGTCAATCCGGCCTTGCTTCCGGAGATTGCGGCCATACCAGGTGTGACCGCGTCGTCCACGATCCCGCTTCCTTATAACGACACCTTGCTGACTGTAAAGGTGGACCATCACTACAGCGACAAGACGGCATTGTTGTTTCGGTTTGCGTATCAGAAGAATGACTCTCCCAATGATCAGTTCGATCCGGGAACGCCCTCTGATCTGACCGGGGGTAATCTGAATAACAACCGGCTCTATAGCATTCTTGGCAGCCATACTTACACACTAAGCCCCACGAAGTTGAATGTGTTCTCTTTCCACTATCAGGATTTTAAGAACGCAATTCTCGGTATCACTACCAATCCGAACATTGTGTTCCCTTCAGTGCAGACCGGCGCCAACGTGAATGTGCCCCAGGAGACAATTGAGCGAAAGTTTCAGTTTCGCGATGATTTCTCTCTATTATCCGGCAAGCATGCGATGAAGTTTGGCGTGAACTACATCAGAACAGAGCTGGCTGGCTTCTTCTTTTTTGGAGCCAATGGATATCAGATCTTCTTCTTCGACAATCCGTTGGCGATTAAGAACAATCTGCACACCAGTAATTGCCCAACCGTTCCGGCAAATCAAGGCTGTTATCCGCAGGGCTTCGCCACTCCCGGTGCTGTCAGAGAAATTACTTTCAATACTGGCTCGGGTGACACAGGTCAACCACCATTCCACCAATTGGCGTTGTATTTTCAGGATGATTACAGAGTCAGTCCGAAATTCACTCTGAACCTTGGACTCCGCTGGGACGCCAACATAAGGATGTTGATCGATCAAACCAATAATCGCACCATCGAACTGCTTAGAGTGCTGAACAATGGACGCGCGCGCGCGATTGCTGGTGATGCCGATCAACTGAAGAATACGACTACCAGCTACAAGGAATTCCAACCTCGGGTCGGATTCGCGTGGGATTTGAAAGGCAATGGCAACACAGTGATCAGGGGAGGCTATGGAATCTTTTACGATCAGGTTTTCCAGAATCTGATACTGTTTGCAAAACAACAATCGAACGACACCATTTATCAAACTGTCCTCGATCTGGTAAACGACTCAGTCGGCGTGGGTCAACTCGCCGGATTCAGATTCGGCGTCGATCCATTACCTTCACCATCGGGAAGCTTCACCCCGACGAATCTCGAATTTGGAGGCTTCGGCCGAATCAATGATCCGCTGCTGAAAGATCCGTACGTTCAGAAGTGGTCCTTAGGAGTCGAGACCAAACTCGGCTCAAATTACGTACTCTCGAGTGACTTTGTACACACCCTGGGACTTCACGAAAACCGGGTGGTTAACATCAACCCGCGCATTCGAAATATCTGTTCCGCCGCTTTTCCTGGTTCGAATCCCGCGTCACCTCTCTGCGTTAGAGGAACTAACACGAGATTCTTCGACAAAGCTTTCGTTGACGCCGGGCTTGGAGCAGGAAGGCTGGAGCAGATCAATATGTTTACCTCCACAAACCGATCTCGATACGATAGTTGGGTCACCACTCTTCGTCGTCGCACTCACCGTACGCTTCTATCAGCAAGCTACGTCTTGTCGAAGTCTCAGGCCTGGGGTGGTCAGCCAACCGCCTCATACAGTGGCAACGGCATTGCCATCACGCTTGAGAACCAGTTCAAGCCGGAAGAGTTTGGGCCAACACGAATCGATGAACGCCATAGAATAGTCGCGAGCGGCTTATTTGATTTTCCGCACGGATTTCAACTTGCGCCAATCGTGCAGTTCGCGACGGCGCGGCCGTATGCACCTCTTGCCGGCATCGACATAGATGGCGATGGACGTGTTTCCGTCGATCGAATTTGTAGTGGCGTCGATGCTTTGAGTCTGCTTCAGGCGCAAGTGGCTGGTCAGGCAGTACCGGCCGCCGCTACAGCCCTGGGGTGCACACAGGCCTCGGTGAATAATCAGCGGGTTGGATTTGTAGTTAAGAATGGCCAGATCGAAGAACGTAGCGGACGCTTCTTCAACGTAGACATGCGCGCTCAGAAAACTTTCAATCTGGGTGAGTCATTCAAAGTCAGGGCATACGTCAACTTCTTCAACCTACTTAATCGTGAGAACCTGTCCTTCGGAGGACGTTTAGGGCAGAGCGCGCTTAGTTCGAGCCTCTTCCTTCAGCCGGTCGCGTTGTATGGCCCAGGTTTTGGCCCACCGGTCGGATTACCATTCACGGTCCAGATTGGTGGGCGAGTCGAATTTTAAGAAATTTGAGATCAGATCAATGATCCTTAAGCGCCGAATTTCCCTTCGGCGCTTTTTTTTGCCATTCCAATCTGTACTTCTCCTTCAACTGGCTAAAACTTATCGCGCCGGATTCCTGCACCAGGTGTTGTCGTTAGGCTGCAACACCAAATCCTAAATCGTAAAAAACTCAAACAAACAGCCTCATCAGCGACGGGCACTCCGATTGCCAATACTGAGTTTGTTATCTCAGTAACCAATCGGAGAATTGATTATGCGAAAAAGGCTTTTCATCGTCGCATCGAGTACGCTCCTGCTGTGTTTCAGTTGCCTGGTTTCGCAGGCGCAGAACAAGACCATTTCTGATGACGAGAAAGTCCCAACCTATGAGATTGGTGGGCAGGTTTTTGTCTTTAGTGGTCATGACCTGGGATCTGGTGGGGGTGTGGGCAGTAGATTCACCTACAATCTCAATAACTATATAGCGGTCGATAGCGAAGTGGATTTTTTCCTCCCGGACGAAGGACCGCCTTACGCAACACAGGGCCTATTCGGAATCAAGGCTGGAAAACACACCGAACATCTGGGCGTCTTTGCGAAAGTAAGACCGGGCTTTCAGACCAACTTTCTCGTCAACGACCGCGAGCAGGCCAGGTTTGCGCTGGACGTGGGTGGCGTTCTCGAAGTCTATCCTAACCGTCACGTAGTCCTGCGATTCGACGTGGGTGACGTAATCATCCCTTTCGAAAATAATCTCGTTGGTTACGAATCGTCCGCTCAGCGCCTCGGCACCACCCACAATATTCAGTATAACCTGGGTGTCGGCATTAGATTCTAAGGAGGCCTCGCGCAGAGCAAAGAAGATTCGTTCCATCCGCGCGTTCCTCCTCCTTACGAAATTGAAACTCGCGAAAAGCTAGCAATGCCTACTGGTATATTTCTTGAGCATCGTTTGTCGACAATTTGACGTCGACTTTGCTGGTTGTCGTGGCAGGCATTTTAGCTGGATCGTCTGACGTGACACTAAGCGCGCCGGTGTTGTTGAGAGTGACCTCGAACTTCTTCTCCCAGGGCGCACCAAATGTTTTCAGGAATAAGGACCAGGCGCATTTGACAGTCCGAGGCAAGTTAACGTCAGGAGCACGGTGCAAATCAGTTGTAGCAAACGTGTTCTAAAGGTAGTCATAAGTTCATCGTAGCGGACGCCACTCTAGACATGAGCTTTGCCTTAAGAGTCCAAAATCATTCTTGGACACAGTCAGTACAGGGAGCGGTAGCGACCTGGTCAACGATGAGAGTCGAGAATCGTTGGGAACATTTCGCATGCTGATCACCGACCAGGTCGCTACCGCTCCCTGTACTGACTGTGTCCAAGTGCGATCTTCTACTTTTGAGGCAAAGGCCTAGACATGATTAGCAGATTTATAAGAGAAGATAAAGAAAATTGCGGGCAGCCATGAGGCGGCTGCCCGCGTTTATTTTCGCTGGTGAAGACAGCAGGCGATCTTTAGCGGTGATGACGGCGCGAACCGGTTCGCAACCTGTGAACTTCAGTCCGCAGTTTCTCGATTTCTTTCTGTTGTTCTTTGATTGCATTCAACATCGCCCAAATGATGGGATCGTTGTTGACCATCAAATAGCCATTGGCAGTTTTTTCTACGGCTTCCGGAATGACCTGTTGCACTGCTTGCGCGCCGAAGCCGACGTGTTGTCCATTCATTTTGATACCCAGAGCATTGTCAGGCTTGTATTCATAGCGAATCGGCTGTAACTGCATTACCGCCTTTAATCCACTGTTGAATGGCCCCTTGATGTTCTTAAGGCGCTCGTCTGAAAAGACGGCCCACGTTCCACCGCCCGGCTTACTCGCGGTTCCATTTACCGAAAGCAAGTCGGTCGGCGCCGCCGTTCCGATGCCAACATTTCCGCCGGCCAGAATCGTGACGCGATCGGTCGCGCTCGTTCGCAAGGTCATCGTGCCGGCTTCCTGGTTTTCAATGGTTGTATTCAAACCACCTTGCACGATCTGAAAACCGTCACTCGTCGTTGTACCTGTCGTGTTGTCTGTCATTTGCAAGACGGGATTCGCAGTGGCGAATATCGAGAACAGCCGCGCCGGTGAGGCTGTGCCGATACCCACATTTCCACTGGCGGCGATATCGATACTGCTCGTCGGTGCACCTGGGCGAATGCGGAAGGGCAAACGCGAACCACTCGTTACATCACGCACGAAGAAGTTTGCTTCATTACCGGCAATGTCCCAGGTCTGCGCCGTAAAACCACCGGAATTGTTTTGCTCTAATCGAATCGCCGGAGTGTCGGTTGCGTTGTCGTGGACATCTAACACCGGCGTGGCTGTACCTATGCCGACATTGCCTCCGCTACTCACCCTCAGCGAATTAGCCGGCGCACCGGCATCGACCTCAAACACAATCGTTCCTGACTCAGAATTACCAGTGGCACCCTGGTCGACAAAGGCGAGAAAATTGCCGCCACCACTTGACGAGCTATTTGCTCGAATCTGCCAGTTGTTGTTTGGAAAACCGGCGCTCGTGCTCGTATCGTCATACTGGATACGGGTGTTGTTTTCTTTCACGCGAATCGTATCAAACCCAAAGTTTTCACCATCAGCGCAGTCAAGACCGACGCAGGCACTACCCTGCACGATGAGATCGTCAGCAATCACGAAATCAAAAAACGGATTAACTGTCGCATGATGTCGCCGGAAACCACCCATCGCGGCGCTATTGGTGGGTCGGAAACCGCTTACCGCGATTCCACTTGTGGGCCGAGAACTTCGCGGTTGCGGCACACTCGCTCTGCTTCCCTCTTCCAAAGCCCCGGCAACGATAACCGAGCCATTCAGGATCGAGAAGCTGCCTGACACGACGGGCGCCTGCGCCGGCAATAAGCCCCTCTTAATGTAATCGCGCCGCACTTCTTCACTATTACCTTTTGCGCGCGCGGCAGCGAGCGTTTCTCTAACCTCAGACGAGATTGGGGGCGTGATGCGAAGTTCGTAAGAGTAAACGCCGTCGGGAAATCTTTCGCCTTTCGCATCGGTGAGTGTAAATTCGGCACCGTGCCCGCCTTTAAATTCTTTGCGGAAGACTTGTCCGTCCGGCGCGGAAATCGTAAGTGTTAATTCAGCATGTGCGGCGGAAACGTCCCACCTCACACTCAGTCCATTGGCACTAATCGTAGCTAATTTGTTATCTGCCGCCTGTCCGAGGGCCAGGATTTGCAAGCAGACGACAACGAAAATCACACGCACAATGGCGTGCACGCTTTTCAGATTATTCATACTGGGGAACCTCCTTCAAGAGTCGGCGTTGACGCCGAAGAAACCAACGATGAGTGAAGCCTGCGTTTCTGTACACAAGCCTCAGAAGCGGACTTACGCGGGGGAGGACCAAACTGGACGGCTCCATATATCAACGTGCGACGCTACTGTCAAGAACTTTTACTCACCTTGATGTGACATGAGAGTATGTTGTTACGTACAGTGATGGATCTACCGGATTTTCGCTTAGTTCAGAGTTCAAGCTTTAGCTTGTGGTTCGTTGCTATCACGCAAGCAAGCTAAAGCTTGAAGTCTGAACTATCTCAAAATCTATACGATCTTATGCATGCCGTATCAAAGCTGTTCACCTTGTTAGTTGTGGCTGGACTTTGTTTCGCTCCCGTCTCGTTTCAAATTCACGCTCAGCCTGACGAGAAAGCATTTGGACCATCACAATCCATCTTCGACGAAGTCGCAGAAAAAGTTGGTCTGACGTTCAGACATTACAACGGGATAAATGGTAAGTTTTTTCTGCCGGAGATAATGGGCGCGGGCGCAGCCCTTTTCGATTACGACAACGATGGCGATCTCGACGTATTTGTTGTGCAGGGAAATGTGCTGGAACGTAGTGACAAACCAGGCAGCACCATGTTTCCGTGGCGCGAACCTGAATCACCGCATGGCAAACTGTTTCGAAACGATCTCAAACTCAGCAACAACGGCACTCCGAAACTTCAATTCTCCGATGTAACTGAAAAGAGCGGCATCGTAGCAACAGGGTACGGGATGGGTGCTGCGGTCGGTGACATAAACAATGATGGCTGGCCGGATTTGTACATTACGAATCTCGGTTCAAATCAGATGTACCTGAACAAACGAGACGGTACGTTTGTCGATGTAACGAAGACTTCAAATACGGACGATACGCGTTGGAGCACAAGCGCGGCCTTCTTTGACTACGATCGTGATGGCTGGCTCGACTTGATCGTTCTGAACTACGCTGATTTTTATCCGACGAACAGTCCCACATGTTATGCGCAAACAAGCGCGAGGGATTACTGCACGCCTCGAGTTTTCCGCGCTCCCGGCAATCGCCTCTTTCACAATCGACGGGACGGGACTTTTGAAGACGCAACGGTGAGCGCAGGTGTAAGTAAAGAATTTGGTCACGGTTTGGGAGTTGTCACAGCAGATTTCGATGACGATGGTTGGGTAGATATCTTTGTAGCCAATGACGGTGACCCCAACCAACTTTGGATCAATCAAAAAGACGGCACATTCAAAAACGAAGCGTTGTTGGCGGGCGCGGCCGTGAACAGAGACGGACGAGCAGAGGCAGGTATGGGTGTTGACGCTGGTGATTTCGACGGCAATGGCACTGACGATATCTTTGTCACTCATTTAATGGAAGAGACGAATACGCTTTTCTCAAACGCCGGCAAAGCCATCTTTGAAGATCGAACGCGTGAAGCTGGCCTCGGAATGCCGGGTCGTCGCTTTACGGGTTTCGGCGCTCTGTTCTTTGATTACGACAATGACGGCTGGCTCGATCTGCTCGTCGTAAATGGGGCCGTGCAACTGTTACCCGAGCTGATGCGAAAAGGCGATCCTTTTCCGCTGGGCCAAGTGAAGCAACTCTTTCGCAATCAGGGTAACGGAAGTTTTGGCGAAATCATCGATCAGGCTGGTCCGAACTTTCAGATGCTGGAAGTGAGTCGCGCGGCCGTCTTTGGCGATATTGATAATGATGGCGATATCGATGTGCTTGTCACCAATAATAATGGACCAGTGAGATTACTCCTGAACCAATTGGGTAATCGTAATCATTGGCTCGGACTGCGAGTTGTTGGCAAGACGGGTCGAGACATGCTTGGCGCCTCAGTCGACGTTGTCCTAACAAAGAATCGCATTTTACGACGGCGAGCGAGAACTGACGGCAGCTACCTCTCAGCAAATGATCCGCGAGTGCTGGTCGGCGTTGGTAACGCAACTCGGGTCGAGGCTGTGCGAGTGCGTTGGCCTGATGGCACTGTACAGGAATTCAAGTCTCCACTGCTGGGTCAATATACAACTCTTAAACAGGAAACATCAGTCGGCAGCCAATGAAACTGTCAGTTCAAAATAGATGTGTTTTGCATTTGGTAGTGCTGGCTCTGGCGGCACAATTCAACCTCCGCGCAGCCCCGAGTCAACGCACTGATTCCCTGCCGCCGCCGAGGCCTACGCTCGTCGCTGTCCACTGGCCGGAGCTGGCCCAATTAGAGAGCGATGTCCGCGATCAAATTACAAAGCAACAAAACTCACTTGCTGGTGTGGTTAACGGTCCAAACGTAAGCGACACAACGCTCAGTGCAGCCTATGGTGTGATGGGCGAACTTTACCACGCGTATTCTCTGACAGCACCGGCGCGAGAATGTTACGTGAATGCGAGCCAGCTTGCGCCCAACGACTATCGCTGGATTTACCTGCTTGCAAAATTGGACCAGACTGAAGGTCGCGTCGATGAAGCCATCCGTCGCTTTAAGATTGTCACTTCACTTAAGCCCAATCTGATTGCCACGCACGTAAATCTCGGAAACATCTATCTCGAATTAAATCGCCCCGAAGAGGCGAAACGAAGTTTTTTGGCAGCCCTCGAGATTGAAAAACAAAATCCGGCTGCACTCTACGGCCTGGGCCAAGTAGCGCTGTCGCGGCGCCGCTATGCCGATGCAGTTTCATACTTTGAAAAAGCACTCGTATTGGCGCCTGAGGCAAATCGCATCCATTACGCACTGGCTATGGCCTATCGCGGGCTGTCGAACCAGGAGCAAGCAAAGATTCACTTGGCCCAACAGGGCCCGGTTGGTGTGCGAGTGGCGGATCCGTTGATGGACAGTCTGATGGAGTTGGCGCAGAGTACGCGGCTGTACCTGATTCGGGGCAAGCAGGCGTTCGAGGCGAAAAGATATCAGGAAGCGGCCGCGGCGTTTCGAAAAGCCATCGCACTAAGTCCAGAGAGTGTTCCAGCACATCTCAATTTGGGAGCGGCGCTTACTCAATTAGGCGATCTAAAAGGAGCTGTTGAGGAATTTGAGAAGAGTCTGCTTATCGATCCTGATAACACAAACGCTCATTACAATGTCGCCGTTTTGTCGGTTAAGCAAAATGATCGTGCCAAGGCAATCATTCATCTCAAGGCGGTGCTGGCGATTAACCCGAATGATCGCGAGGCGGCGACAATGCTAACTAACCTCCTTGCCACCTCACCGCAAACCAAACCGTGAGCACAATCACGTCGAGCGGCAGGTCATTGGTGAGAACCCATCAAGTCACAAAGATGGTTCACGAAAAAGTTCAGAGTTCAAGCTTTAGCTTGCTCGCTTAAAACCCGAGACCGCAGCCTAAAGGCTGAACTCTAAACTTTTCTTGAATCCATCGAAGTAGCAAAGATGGTTCACGATTCGTCGTACGCGCGCTTGGCCTTAACACTGACGAACTCGTCGGCTTCGATGATGTAGCCAGTGAGGTGGTAGCCGTAGACGCAGCCCGTATCCAGCCCGATGGCTCTTTTGCCGCGACGTGGCTCGGGAGCGGGCCAGTGGCCGAAGAGAACGATCTTGTCTCCGTAGTACACGTGATACCACGGCGTTCCCTCATCACTCTCACGATCTCCTCCCAACGTACGTAGCCGCGTGAGATCGCCGGTCGTTTGTGAATAGAGCTCTACGTTCGGACGCAAACCGGCGTGCACGACGAGATGCGTGCCGAGATCGATCGTGAATGGCATCCGATTGAAGAACGTGGCATAGGCGTCCTTTTCCCCCTTCAGCTCTTTGTGCGCTTCCTTCTGCGCAGAATTCAGGTCTATATCTTCACCATTCCATTTTCGACGCAGCGCTAAATCATGATTGCCAATAACGGTACTAAAGCGCGCATCAGTCATGAACAGCTCGAGAACTTCCTTGTTCTTTGGACCCTTCGTGATCAAATCTCCAACACAAACGATGCGGTCGTCGTCACTGACCTCGGCTTTATCAAGCAAATCCATCAGTTCATCGTAACAACCGTGAATATCTCCAACGACAATTGTGCGACTCGCCATCAGTGCCTCCGCTGAATTCCCCAATCCGAGTTCGCAGTCTATTGCATCGTAGACGTTCAATCAAACCGAGGCTATTTGTAGATGTAAGTCTTACTGTCCTTTTGCTCCCATTCGACACTATCGATATTCTCAGCATCGCCCGCGAGTATCTCGTGACTCAACCTGCTGGTGCTGATCACTGGATCGAGATTAACCAGGTAAACGATTCTGCCGAGCGGCTCGTCCTGATCTTCTCGATTCAACTCACGAAGCTCGTAATCAAACCCGTGACGCGCGAAGAGCTGCTTGAGCACGTCGTCAGTTCGATCGACGCTGCGCGTCTGCACACGAACCTCCATCGAGCGGAAGACTTGAAATCGTTCGAAGTACTCCAGCACTGACAACGCCAGCAACACAAAGATCGTGAGGATAATAGCCATGTCCCAGCGTCCCACTCCCGCAGCCAAGCCGACGCCGAGGCAGACGAGCAGCACGGTCGTCTCTTTCGGATCGCGAATGTTGGTGCGGAAGCGCACGAGTGATGCCGCCGCAAAGATTCCGAAAGCTCGTGCAGCACTGTCTCCCACCACCATCATCATGCCGCCCGCAACCACTGCCATCAAAATCTGCGTTTGGGCCACGTAAGGGTTAAGACGAATTATCGAGACACCACGTCTCGGCCGAAACGCGAGTATGCCTGCGAGAAAAGCAGCCAGTGAAAATCGCAACGCAATTCTTGCAGACGTCGATTCCCAGCTCGAAACACTTGAAGGTGAAAGTCCGGAGACGTCTGGTCCAAAGAGTTCGCCAATTAATGGAATTCCGGGTCTTGGTTGCGTCTCAACAGGCGTCGCGTGTTTGCCCTCAGGAGCAGGTGAAGGCGTAGCAGTAGTAGTTACGACGCCTTCCGGACGATCACGCAAAACATAAGCTAATATTCCACTTCCGATCAGGAGAACGACGAACGTCCCCAGCACCGCAAAAGTTATACGGTTCATCTCTCTTTGTCCTCTCTATTAGGAATTATTGCTTAGACCACAAGCGCTTTCTTTTTAACTGGTGAACGCTTCCGACAGGCGGTGAGCTGTTTGGGCCTTCGAAGAACAATTGGCTATTGAAAAGCTCTTCACCGGCGCCAATTGCGGGCTGCTCGTAAGTACCGTCCGAGTTCATGACTCTTGCTTTGACGTTATCGCGCAAGTACGCAGCCAACACGGTGTCCTTTAAATACTTCTTCAACTGCGGGTCAAGCACTGGCGTGACGACTTCCACGCGTCGATCGAGATTGCGGGCCATCCAGTCGGCAGAACCGATGTAGACCTCCTCGTCGCCGCCGTTGGCGAAGTAAAAGATGCGACTGTGTTCAAGGAATGGTCCAACGATACTTCGCACGTGAATAGTTTGCGAAAGTCCCGGCTCGCCGGGACGAATCATACATGCGCCCCTGACGATGAGATCGATTTTGACTCCGGCTTGCGACGCCTCATAAAGCGATTCGATCATCGGCGATGACGCGTCAGATGTTTTCAATTTTCTGACTGGCTTTTCAATTCAGAAAGAATACAGTCGCCTGATGGTGGCACCGTTGAATCTCAGACAGCGGATGATGAATCTGATCAAGCGCGAAACTGCTCATGCTTTGGCAGGCCGG
>DASUYO010000474.1:0-2461 GCA_036377375.1 Pyrinomonadaceae bacterium | reverse complement strand
GAGACGCGGCGGCCGCGGCATCGTCGATCAGGTTTCATCTGCGTCACAGTCCCGCTTTGCGGGATTTCGTTATGCATCCCATGGAATGCAATCGATCGTTTCAACCACAGTTTCATACCATTGCTCGAGCCGATCGCGCTTGCGTCCGCGGGGTAGCGCAAGAATTCCGATTCGCAGTTCGCAAATAATTATCGAGTCGACGATGAGATTGGATTCGTTTGCATTGAGCCACGCGACAGCCTTGCTGTCGGCCGCCTGTTTCGTCGGCTCACTAAGCACGTTCGCATCAACGAGGTAGATCATCCGAGCTTAGGCAGCTTAATGTCGTCAGTGGTTTCGGTGCGGTCTAGTGGTTGGAACCAATCCTTCACGGGACAGGAAAGTAACAGTTTTACAAGCCCTTTATTTCGCGGTTTTGTCACTCGCTTGAGGAGGTATTCACCACGATCGATGCGTTCGATCTCAAACTCCTGTCCGGATTTAATGTCATCCTCACGCCGAATTTCAGCCGGAAGGATGATCTGACCCTTTGTCGAAACGGTAGTTCTCATGATGGGTAAGATAACGTCTACTAGAGTCAAGTCATAAGCGTACAAAGCCCAATCGAGCAAGCGTTTTCGAGCGTTAGTACTTCAGGCAGCAAAATAACTATTGAGCCAAACTATATTTCTGCATAATATATAGCTATGACTATATTTCTGCATAATATATAGCTATGACACATATCGTCTCTCGCGTGTTTGACCGTGAATTAAAGAAGGGCAGTGCCGAGCTGTTAATCCTATCTCTGGTCGAAGCTCGGCCGCGCCACGGCTATGAAATCAGCAAGCTTATCGAAGCTCGCTCCAATGGTGCCGTGAAGTTCAACGTCGCCTCGCTTTACCCGCTGCTTTACCGGCTGGAGCGGCGGGGCTGGATTCAAGGCCGATGGGTGGAGAAAGCCGGTCAGCGGCGGCGGCGTTATTACCGATTGACCTCCGAGGGAAAGAAGACGCTGGCCTCGCAGCGCAGCGCCTGGGATTCATTCGTGGCCGCGATCAATCGCATCACCGAGCCTGAGCAGGTCTAAATCATGCCTGAATGGAAACAAGAGATTCGACGGCGTCTTGTCAATCTGAAGCTGGACCCGACGCGCGAAGCAGCGATCGTTGAGGAGATGGAACAACATCTCGCGGATTACTACGCGGAACTGCTGGCCGCTGGAGCAACCGAAGTAGAAGCATATCAACAATCGCTGGCCGAACTACAGAGCAGCGAGGTGCTCTGGCGTGACTTGCGGCACTCTGAACGACAACCGCATTCGGAAACCCTCGTTCCAGGAAGCACTCGGAGGAGAAACGTGATCGCAAATCTCTGGCAAGACGTGCGTTTTGGTTGCCGAATGTTAGTGAAGCAACCTGGCTTTACGTTGATCGCTGTCATCACGCTGGCATTAGGTATTGGCGCGAACACGGCGATCTTCAGTGTGATCTACGCCGTCTTACTGCGACCGTCACCATATCCCGCAGCGGAGCGACTGGTCCTTCTGACGACGACCGGAACGCACGCAGATCTGCCGACATACGTGTCGTATCCCGATTACGTTGACTTGCGCGATCGTACACATTCGTTCGACGACACAGCCTGCTTTATCGACGACGTCTTCAATGTAACCGGAGTCGAACCTGCGGTAGCCGTGGATGGAAGACGTGTGAACTGGAATTTCTTCGAGATCCTCGGCGTCAAGCCGCAAGTTGGACGGCTCTTTGCCCCGTCGGACGATCAAGCGGGAGCTGTGCCCACGGCTACGATTAGTGATTCGTTCTGGCACGAGGAGTTTGGCGGCGATGCCGCGGTCATCGGCAAGACTATCAGTCTCGACGGGAGCTCATTTACCGTGATCGGTGTATTGCCGCCCGGCTTTGAATTGCAACGCCATGATGACGTCTTCGTGCCGCTCGGACTCTGGTTTGTACCCGGCCATAACTTACTCAAACGTGATAATGAGTCTTCACACGTACTTGCGCGTCTGAAAGCGGGCGTCACGCTAACACAGGCGCGCGCAGACCTCTCGGCCGTGGCTGCGCAACTCGAGCATGAATATCCACAAACCAATCGCGGGCGAAGCGCGGGCGCCGAGAGGCTGTCCGATTTGCTGGTCAAAGACGTGCGTCCCGTGTTGCTGGTCTTACTGACTGCGGTCGGCTGCGTATTGCTCATTGCCTGTGTCAACGTTACGAATCTGATGCTCGTGCGAGCAGGGGGGCGCGAAACCGAACTGAGTGTCCGTCTGGCGCTTGGTGCTCGAACCGGACGCATCATTCAGCAAATGCTCACCGAGAGCATGCTGATCGCATCGTTGGGTGGAATCGCTGGTTTATTACTTGGTGCATGGTGCATACGCAGCCTGAGCAAATTGATTCCCGGCACACTCGTGCGACTCGATCAAGTAGCGCTCAACATACCTGTCTTGCTTTTCGCA
>DASUYO010000473.1:0-4005 GCA_036377375.1 Pyrinomonadaceae bacterium | reverse complement strand
GAACGCGGAGTAGCGATGACAGCGGCTGAGTCGCCCGACGAGGTATTGGTGATCGCGGCGATTCTCGGGAACCTGGAGGCGTTTGAACAGCTCGTGGTGCGATACCGGCCTGCCGTGGTGAGATTGGCGCGAACGATCGTTGGCGCGGATTACGCTGAAGACGTAGCGCAAGATTCGTTATTACTTGCTTTCAAAGCGCTGCCAAGCATTGAAGAGCCGCGGAAGTTCGCAGCCTGGCTGTCGGCGATAACGCGTCACCGTGCTCTGCGTTTTAGCACGACTGAAACGACACAGATGAGTAAGCGCGTTGCGTTGGACGAAGCGCTGCTCGAAAAGATTGAAGCACTGGCAAAGCCGCTCGCAGAGAAGGAGCGCGATGAGGCGATGATAAAGGCCCTCGACAGTCTTCCTGCTGATTACGCGATGCCTTTGCGTTTGCGTTTTCTCGACGAGATGCCGCTGAACCGCATCGCCGCTTTTATGGGAGTGCCGTTGTCTACGGTGAAGTGGAGAATCTATCACGGCAAGAAGTTACTGCGAGCGAAAGTTGAATCGACGAATTAACTAGGAGAACCAAATGGAAAAAGAAACAGTGAAACTACTTAACGTCCTGCGACGAATCGCGCGCGCAGCCGGTTACGCCGCATGGACCAAGTCAGGAACTGATGCGACGCAGTTCTGCGTTGCGCAATACAATCGCGTACTTGCTCGACTTACCGAGCTCGAGCCTACAATCAAACCTTTGTTCACTCCGTTGAGTGAGTCTGCTTCACCTGAAGTGACACGCATCGCAGCTCGTGAGTTGCTCGCTTACTTCGAAGCTGATGAGCCTGAGTTCGGGCGCGGATTTTATTTTCGCGGGTGTGGACCACGCAGAGCGCGAGTGAAGTGCGTCCCTATCTCGGTGGCATGTGATTAATACAAGGATATAAATATGGAACGAGAGAAAGAGTTAGCTAAGTTGATCAACGTCTTGCGGCGCACGTCTCGCATGGCGCTGCAATCTGAGTGGACCGGTGGCAGTAAAGAAGACGCCGCTGCCTTTTGCACTGACCAGTACAATCGCGTGCTTACACGTCTGAAGGAGCTTGACCCGGGCGTCGGTGTGATTTTCGAACCGTTGCCGGCGGGCAGCTCATTGACTGTTGTCGCGATGGCCTCGCGCCAACTCGCAGCTTATTACGAAGACGAGCTCGGACCCGGAAGAAGTTTTCGCGGAGCGTACGGCTTTGCGTTCGACCCAAAGACGTTCAGGGAGTTCTGGGAAAAATCGTCGCGCGAAATTGAAGACATGGGCGAGTTCATCCGCGAGAGTATTGACCAATGGCTGCGGCACAAAAAGGAAGCCGGCCGCGCTGAGAAAGGGAAGACAGAAAGCAGCAACCCATAGCTGGCACTCTTCTTGCCGAGAGCCTACAGAGGTCTTGCATCTGTTTCGAATGAATGCAGACCGTAGAAACTGTGAGTGCTCTCGTTCCCAAAGTCACACGCGAACTGACGAAGATGAAGCGCACGCTGCGCGACGTCTTCAATCTCGACAAACTCCGCAAAGGACAGGCCGAAGTGATTCGCTCTGTCCTCGAAGGTAACAATACGCTCGCGATCATGCCGACTGGAGCAGGGAAGTCGCTCTGCTACCAGTTGCCTACCTTGCATCTGCCGGGCACGACTGTCGTTGTATCACCGCTGATCTCACTGATGAAAGATCAGGTCGATAAGCTCGAGGATGCTGGATTGGAAGCAGCGCAGTTGAACAGCGCACTCAGTTCGCGCGAGCACCAGGAAAATCTGGATGAAATAAAGACTGAGAAGAGCGACTTCATCTTCGTCACGCCTGAGCGATTCACAACCGAAGAGTTTCTCGCCGATCTGCGAAAGCAAACAATCAACTTCGTCGTCATCGATGAGGCGCACTGCATTTCAGAGTGGGGGCACGACTTCCGTCCTGCGTATCTCTCGCTCGGCTCAGCAGTGAAGACGCTCGGTTCGCCGCCCGTGCTGGCATTAACTGCTACTGCCACAGCTGAAGTCACTGCCGATATCGAAAAGCAGTTAGATATCGGAAAACTTCGTGTCGTGAATACGGGCATCTACCGTCCTAATCTTCACTTTGAAGTGAAACGAGTTACAAACGAGCGTGAGAAGCATGAAGAACTGATGCGAGTGTTTCGCGAGCACGACGGCACGGGCATCATCTACGCAGCGACGGTCAAAACTGTCGAAGAGCTCACAGACTGGCTCAAGGGATTTGATTTCAAGATCGAGAAGTATCACGGGCGCATGAAAGCCGCCGATCGAAAAGACAATCAGGAAGCCTTCATGGCCGGTGAACTGAAAGCGATCGTGGCGACAAACGCGTTCGGGATGGGCATCGATAAGCCTGACATTCGTTTCGTCGTTCATTACCAGATGCCGGGATCTCTCGAAGCGTACTACCAGGAGGCAGGGCGAGCTGGTCGCGATGGTGAACCGGCGACGTGCAGTCTCTTCTACCAGCTCGACGATCGGCGCACGCAGCAGTTCTTCCTCGGTGGTAAGCATCCGAAATTTGACGACATCCTTGCGGTCTATCAAGCGTTGGAAACGCTCAACGCCCTCGACACGCCCGTCGCGCTCGCAACCGTGCAAGAGCAGGCGAATACTGTCGCAGCGGGGAAGGTGCGTGTTGTTTTGTCGCTGCTGAAGGAGTTGAAACTCGTCAAGGAATTGCGCGGCAGTCGATTTCGGTTATTGCGAACGGACGTGAAGCGCGCCGAGTTGGAAGAGCTTGCGCGTTTGTCGGAAGAAAAGGTTGAGAAAGACAAAGAGAAGTTAGAGCGGATGATGCAGTACGGCCAAAGTGCGAAATGTCGTTGGCGATTTTTGCACGATTACTTTGGTGGAGAGATGGAAGAAGAGCGATGCGGGACGTGCGACAACTGCGTGCATCCACTGGAAGAGCTGATACGGATCAATGGACATACTTGATGCGATTCAATGGCCGGCAATGGTGGTGACGGTGATCGCCGCCTGGATGGTTGCATCTCAAAAGAAGTTCAAGCGGAACTGGGGCTTCTGGCTTTTTCTGTTGAGCAACGTGCTGTGGATCGTGTGGGGCGTGCACGATCACGCGTATGCGCTCATCTTCTTACAGCTCTGTCTTGCATTTCTGAATATCCGCGGCGCGGTAAAAAACCAGCCACAAAAAGACACATAAGTCACAAAATCTGTTTTTGTGATTTTTTAGAAATTGCATGGTGAGACGAGTGCGGGGATTTTTGGCGGGACAGTGTCGCGGAATTTGACTTGTCGTCGTCGCAGATCAGCGACTGCTGATTCGACTTGTTCGGGTGTCAGACCCACGCCCGCCTGATGAAACACCCAGTCGATATCTTCCTGGTACTGTCGCGTCTCATTTGCCTTCATCATTCCATCGCGGATAAACCAGAGATTGAAATTGATCGACATCGTATCCTCTGGATAGTATTCGCCACCATGCTCCGCAAATAATTTGCCGTCAACGAAGTATCGAACCTTCTGATCGAAAACCTGCGTGACCAACGTATGCCAGCCGGCCTGGCTGCCGCCTTCGGTTTTGAAGACATTGTCTTTCTTCCAATTCGGTTCCGGACTGAATGTCTCCCACGTAGTCGCGTAGAGCGTTGGTCCATTGATGCCCCAACCGCCGTTTGGTAAGTATTCCCAATCCAACTCGCTGTAATCAGGATCCATTGGTGCCTTCAACGGGCTGAGGGTGTAGAAACTTTGGACCAACTGATCGCCGCCGGGTCCTGAAACCGGAGTATCAGAGAAGCGAACGCGAGCTGCGTACGTGCCTTCGAGATATTTGCGCTGATGGCAGAGCTGAGTTTGCCGTGTGTTCGCAGCAGTACCGTCCGTCGAGGAAGTCATGCGCACGATCCAGTTGTTTGGCTGGGCCGGATCCTTAAGAATCGTCACGCCTTCTTCCGCCCATGTTGCACCCGGAACTCCCGGCCAGCCGGCTGCGGTGCGAACGATCCAGCC
>DASUYO010000472.1:0-11116 GCA_036377375.1 Pyrinomonadaceae bacterium | reverse complement strand
CTGATCCGGCCGGTAATTCGCCGCGCGGAAAGCATCACGAATCTGGCTGTCACTTAACTGCGCAAGCAAACTGCCAATCCACTGTGCGTCTTCGATCGAAATGTTCTTCAACAACCCGCGGTTCTTGCCACCGAAGTGCAGCACAACGCGATCACCTTTCACCTTCTCGAAGAAGCTGGATTTCGCATAGTTCACCGGGCTATTGCGACTTCTCGTGAATCGCCAGAAGAGCGGCGTGGTGCTCGCGTGTCCAAACGTGGCGCCGAGATCGCTGATGATGTATTGGAGCTCGTCATTCCTGTTACCGCGGAGCTTTAGGATTGCGTTGTTCGAGTCTTTCAGGTCCCAGTTGTTAATCAGGGCCATCATGATCTTCAAGCCCTGAAGCTGCTGTGTGCCTGTAAACGGATTGCTTTTCCACTTCCACTCGCCCATTCGCTTCACGTTATCGGGCCGTGCTTCGAACCTGACGTTCGTGAAAGTTCCTTTGCCGGGAATCATGACGCGAGGGACGAGATAGTTGATTTCGGTTACGTATCCCAGGCCCCAGAGCAGCCGGACGGCTGAAGTTTCCGATTGCGCTTCTTTGCCGATCTTTGCCACCCACTCACGTCCCGACGCATCGCGAATGCGATACTTTTTCGAGTAGCCACCCTTCTCTTCTTTGATGAACGTGATGCGCCGCAGGTCCGGACGCATCGCTGCGCCGCCTGGGCCAAGATAGAGATCGCGCGATGCAATATCGCCCGGACGTTCCCACAGAATCGGCGTTCCCGTGAGAGCCTCTTTCTTCTTCTTGGGCTTGGCTACGCCCATATCGAGCGAGGTAATGCTCAACAGCAGTGCTACCGCGATCAGCGCGCGCAGCGTCTTTGTCTTATTCATTTGTTTCTCCGCGACTAGACTTCGAACGCGGGGGGCTTAGAGGGGAGAGAGCGGGGTACTAATCAATGAGGGACCGACCGATAAAATACTCCTGACTGTTGAACGGCTCCCCATCTCGATGAATGGGAACGTACTTGCCATCGGGTTGCAGCTCACGCGCTTTTGTGTTGTCGCTCAAATAAGCGTCGAGTAACACATCGTGCAAGTAACGCTTCGCGTTCGGATCAGTCACAGGGGCAACGACCTCGATGCGATGTCGTAGATTCCGCGACATCCAGTCGGCACTGCCGATGAACACTTCGTTGTCGCCGCCATTCGCAAACCAGAACACACGGCTGTGTTCGAGAAAACGTCCAACTATACTTCGCACCCGGATGTTCTCCGACAAACCCGGAATTCCCGGCCGCAACATACAAATACCGCGCACAATCAGATCCACTTGCACGCCTGCTCGAGAGACTTCGTAAAGCTTGTCGATCACTTGCAGATCGGCAAGACGATTGAACTTGGCAACGATGCGCGCGGGTCTGCCTGCACGCTTATGCTCAATCTCGCGATCAAAGAGCTCGTTGAGTCTGTCGCGAAGGTTCACAGGCGACACCATCAGAGTTCGATAGTTGTCCTGATGCGAGAATCCCGTCAGGTAGTTGAACAATTCTGTGGCGTCTTTGCCGATCTTCTCGTCCACGGTAAACATGCCCAGGTCCGTGTAGGTGCACGAAGTGGTTGGGTTGTAGTTACCAGAGGCGATGTGGACGTATCGTCTCAGCTTCTCGCCTTCACGCCTGACAACAAGCGTCAACTTGCCGTGAGTCTTAAGTCCAAGGATGCCGTAGACCACGTGCACGCCCGCGTGGTCCAGTTTGCGCGCCCATTCGATGTTGTGCTCTTCGTCGAACCGTGCTTTCAGCTCGATCAATGCTGTGACTTGTTTACCCTGCTCGCTCGCACGGATTAGCGCTGGTGGAATCGGTGAGTCAGGACCGGTGCGATACAGACAGATTTTGATTGCCACTACGTCCGGATCCTCAACTGCTTGATTGATGAAACCGGTTACGCAGTCGTAGGAATCATATGGGTGATGAAGCAGTCGATCGCCTTCGCGGATCGCGTCAAAAATGTTGTCATACTCGTGGCACCAAGCAGGCACTGCGGGCGTGAAAGGAACGTCTTTCAGATCCGGGCGGTCGCTGTCATAGAGCTCCATCAAATCCTGAAGGTGCAGTGGACCATCGAACACGTAAACGTCCTCTGGTTCGAGATTCAGCGAAGACGTGAGGTACTCGATCATGTCCGCGGGCATGTCCGGAGACACTTCCAGCCGCACAGGATTACCGAATCTGCGGCGTCGTAATTCTTCCTGGATCACACTCAGCAAGTCCTGAGCTTCTTCTTCTTTGATTTCAATATCAGCATCGCGCGTGACGCGAAAACGATGGCATGGACCAGGTCTCATACCCGGAAACAGCGCCTCGATGTTTGCTTCGATAATCTCTTCAAGCAAAACGAAACGAGTTCCTGAAGAGCCGACCGGCACAAGTCGCGGCACACTTGATGGAACTTTGATTCGCACAAACCTTGACTCGTCTCCTTTTATGCGTCCGAGAAACCGCACATGACTCGGCGCATGGACCACTAACCCAATGTTCACACTGAGCGGCGAGATGTACGGAAACGGATGGCTCGGATCGACTGCCAGCGGCGTCAGGATCGGAAAGATTCTTTCCATGAAATAGTCTTTCAGACTTTCCTTTTCATGACGCGACAGAGATTCGTAAGGAATCAGAAACAGGCCGGCGGCTTTCAATTGTGGCAGTATCTCTTCGCGCAGACACCGGGCCTGCTCTTTTATCAGCACGAGAATCCGCTCTCTCGTTTTTGCCAACTGTTCTTTCGGAGTCAGGCCGTCGGGTGAAACTACGTTGCTGTCTTCCAGCTCCTCTTTGAGGCCGGAGACGCGGATCATGAAAAATTCGTCGAGGTTTGAAGAAAAGATGGAAAGAAACTTCAACCTCTCGAGCAGTGGATTGCGAGAGTCGAGTGCCTCTTCCAATACGCGCGCGTCAAACTCCAGAAGGCTCAGCTCGCGGTTGAAAAAGAACTGCGACCTCGACGGTACGCCCGCGATTTCAGCGGGCCTGGGGAACTCATGAATTTTTGTTTTAACGACTGTTGACATGGCTTTTCTAAAAATCGCTTACCGATATTGAGAGCCAAACACAGAGGGACCGTCGCTTTCACTCACTTCTCGACTTTGAACACAGGGAGAGCGGCCCCATGCCGGGCACTTGGCAAGCATCGTTCCGTGAGTTACGAGGGTTTTACAGCGATAAGGGTTGCTATTCTGAGAGTTGGCTATTTCATTGCGAAACAGATTCGAAACTGATCTGTACGGAATCGAGCCGTGGAGCCGTGGCATCCGTGGCTAAAATCTTTGCAACTAATGCACGGCCAGGGGCGTGGAGAATTTCACGCTTTACGCGTTTATTTCAACCGTGGGGTTTGTTTGACACCCCAAAAAACCGTGTGGTAACCTCCGAGGGTGATTTTGGCTCCGTTAGCGAGTCCGCAGTATCCAAATCATAGAGGAGCCATTAGATACCGCACAATTGAGGAGTAAGACGTTTTGATGTCAGCGAGCTTTCCTCGTCTGAAGGCCTGTGTGGCTTTACTAGTGGCGCTCGCCGCTTCCGCGGCAACCAGTTTCGCCCAAATCCCTGTCGCATCCTCTGCACGAACGATCCCAACCGCTGTCGAACAGTCGGAAGGACGTATCACGCAGATCATCGCGCGTGCGGAAGATCACTTCCGCAAAGGCAAGCTCAACCTCGAAGACAACAAGCGTAATGAAGCTCGAGAAGAGTTTGATAAAGCAGTCGATTCAATTCTCGAATCGGGCTTCGACGTTAGAGCCAGCCAGAAACTTCAGACTTACTATCTCGAATTAGTCGAGCGCATCTATCGCGAAGAAGTTCCGCTACAGCAACAGAGCGCACCAATCAGCACACAACTCGTTGCTCAGAACATGCAGACGCAGGAGCAGAAGACTCCACCTGCGCCACAGATTGGATTTCGCGATCAGAAGTTTGAACCTTCCCCGCTCGACGAGCTGAGCAAGCTGGTTCTTACCGATACTGAAAAGCAAGTTTCGGGTGAAGATCTGCTGGCGTTGGAGCAGGCGCAGAAGAACGTCAATTTCACATTCACTCTTAATCCACTCATTCAGCAATACATCAATTATTACCAGTCGCGCGGCCGATCGACGATGGAGTACGGATTGCGCCGTTCGGGCCAGTACATGCGACTCGCGCGCAAGATCTTCGCCGAGGAAGGCGTGCCGCTCGATGTCACCTGGTTAGGCCAGGTTGAGAGTGCGTGGAAACCGAAAGCGGTTTCGTGGGCGGCAGCTTCGGGATTGTGGCAGTTCGTTCCGAGCACTGGACGCATGTACGGTTTGCGCCAGAATGCTTACATCGATGAGCGTAATAGTTTTGAACAAGCGACCCGTGCTTCAGCTCGTCACTTAAAAGATCTTTCGAAGCGTTACAACGGCAACTGGGAACTGGCGATGGCCGCGTACAACACCGGCGCCGGCAACATCGATCGTGCCATCTCTCGCGCCGGCACTCCCAACTTCTGGATGATCTATCCGTATATCGCTCAGGAAACACGTAACTACGTTCCCAACATTCTCGCCGTAATCCTGATTGCGAAGAATCCTGAGAAGTATGGATTCAAGGGCATCAAGGCTGATTCGCCGATGTCTTACGACGTGGTTCAGGTTCCATCAGCGACCAGCTTGCAGTTGGTTGCAGATGCCACGGACAGCAACATTGATTACATTCGCACTCTGAATCCGGAGTTGAAACGCGATGTCACGCCGCGCGGCGACGTCTACAACGTGCGAATACCGGCCGGCCATGCGAAACAGTTTGCCTCGTTAATCCAGCGGATCTCTCCGGACAAACGCGAGACAGCAAGACTGATTTCAGTTGCACCCGGTGAAGATTGGCAAAGCATCGCAAATCGGACTGGCTTCAACGCTGCACAGCTTCAGTCGATGAACAGCGGTGTGGATTTGAAGTCGACTACAAAGCTGGTCGCTCCGAGTAACGGAATGAAGCTCACGAAGTGGGTCAGAGCGACTGGAACGACATCGGCTGCAACAACACCTGCTGCCGGGCTCGACAAAATTCGCGCTCGCAAGGGCGATACGATCGCGAGTATCGCTGCCGCTCGTAACCTCGATGCGAATGATGTTGCGCGACTCAACGGCATTCCGGTTGACGCTGAATTACGGGCTGGTCAGGAAATAAAGATTCCATCGTCAGCGACTGCACCCTCGCGGCGTCGTTAGTCTTCATCCACAGATTACACAGATTCCGAAGACGATCTGTGTAATCTGTGGATAAGAAAATAGTTAGAACAGGAGTAGCCTCACATGCTCTTTCGCACACTCTCCGCAGCCGTCTACGGCATAGACGCAGATCTCGTCGACATCGAAGTAAATCTAACGCCGGTACGCAGCGACGGCGATCAGGCACCGCCAGTCACAATTGTTGGACTTCCTGACGCCGCTGTCCGCGAATCGCGTGAACGCATACGCGCAGCAATTCAAAACTGCGGTCATTTCTTTCCCTTTCAAAAGACCACGATCAATCTCGCTCCGGCCGATGTTCGCAAGGAAGGCGCAAGCTTCGATCTGCCGATTGCGCTCGGAATTCTCGGCGCAAACGGCGAGCTCGCAGAAGCACACAACCTGATTCACGTCCTTTGCGTCGGCGAGCTTTCGCTCGATGGACGTGTGCGGCCGATAAAAGGCGCGTTGCCGATCGCGATGCTCGCGCGCGAAGGATCGATTCGCCATTTGATCCTGCCGGAAGAAAATGCGACGGAAGCCGCCGTAGTTTCGGGAGTGAACGTCTATCCGGTGGCGGATCTGCGCAGTGCGGTGAGTCTTATCGAACAGTTACGTTCTTCAGCTCCACCTGAACCCTTGCGAGTTGACGTGACGGAGATACTGCGACGAACAGGACATTACACTGTCGACTTCAGGGAAGTTCGTGGACAGATTTCTGCAAAGCGAGCGTTGGAGATCGCGATCGCCGGTGGGCACAACATACTTTTAATTGGCCCACCAGGTTCGGGCAAGACAATGCTGGCGAAACGTCTGCCCACGATCATGCCGCCACTCGAGTTTGAGGCTGCGCTGGAGTTGACGAAGATCCACTCGGTTGCTGGTTTGACTGGACGCACGGGACTCGTGACTGAGCGTCCGTTTCGTTCTCCGCACCATACGATCAGCGATGCTGGTTTAATTGGAGGCGGAACGATGCCTCGCCCCGGAGAGGTTTCGTTGGCCCATCAGGGTGTGCTGTTTCTCGATGAACTGCCGGAATTCGATCGTGCTGTGCTGGAGGTGTTGCGACAACCTTTGGAAGATCAACAAGTGACTATTAGCCGGGCATCGATGTCATTAACGTTTCCAGCTTCATTCGTACTAGCAGCAGCAATGAATGCCTGTCCTTGCGGCTTTTGGAACGACCCCACACGCGAATGCCGCTGCTCGCCAAATCAGATTCAGCGCTATGTCGGTCGAATCTCCGGACCACTGCTGGATCGCATCGATATTCACATCGACGTGCCGGCCGTGAAGTTTCGCGAGCTCCGCGGCGAAGCTCCTCCCGAAACTGACGGCTCAGCGATGATTCGCCAGCGTGTAATCACAGCACGCGAACGGCAACATCGACGCTTCGGCGGTGAGAAGATCTTCTCGAATGCAGCGATGACCCCGCGCATGATCCGGACCTATTGCCATATCGATTTGAACAGCGAAAAAATGCTGGAGAACGCGATGCGGCGTTTGGGATTATCCGCGCGCGCTTACGATCGAATTCT
Source organism: Pyrinomonadaceae bacterium (assembly GCA_036377375.1). Classification (GTDB taxonomy): domain Bacteria; phylum Acidobacteriota; class Blastocatellia; order Pyrinomonadales; family Pyrinomonadaceae; genus PSRF01. The sequence continues at coordinate 4,333 of DASUYO010000472.1, read as the reverse complement.
AAAAGTCAGTCGCACCATCGCCGATCTCGAAGGCTCAGAAGCGATCACTTCCAATCACGTCTCCGAAGCAGTCGGCTACCGCTCTCTCGATCGAACGTACTGGACGTGAATATCTCTTTGTGCTTCTTGTGCTTTTGTGGCTAACTTATTTAGTTTCCTTTCCCGGCCCCACGCGCTTGTCACCACACTGCGTCACGCCTTATCCTGCAATCCAGCCGTACGAAACGATTGATTCGGCTGGGAAAATCACTATTTTTAGGGTCGGGTAAGGCAACGACGCGTGTGAAGCATCGCATCACAGCCGCGTTTGAGGGTACTGAACCTCCAATCCGCATCCCCACGCGGGCATTCAGAGGAAACAGTGCTGCTCCCTTGAAACTCGCGGAAGCGTGAGATTCGTGCCAAACAAGCGGGAAGTTGTGAAATTTCTTCCGAAGCTTGCCCGATTGGACGCGCACGTGACCGCAGCCGAAACCGAGACACCGCAATCCACAGATTATGAGCTGGCGCAGAAAGCCGCCGATGGCGATATGGGAGCTTTCGAAGAGCTTTATCAGCGCCATAATCGGCGCGTCTATTCGCTCTGTCTGAGGATGACCGGGAACGTCTCAGAGGCCGAAGATCTCGCACAGGAGGTCTTCATTCAGCTCTTTCGAAAAATTGGTAGTTTCCGGGGTGAATCGGCCTTTACGACCTGGCTACACCGCCTGACAGTCAATCAGGTGCTCATGCATTTCCGCAAACGCGGCGTGCGCATGGAGCAGACGACCGAGGACGGTGAAACGCCAATTCAGATAGTAAAAGGCACGGAAAATCCCAATTCGATGCCCGTAGTTGACCGAATAGCGCTCGATAAGGCTATTGCTCAACTCCCGCCCGGTTACCGGACGGTATTTACGCTTCACGACATCGAAGGGCATGAGCACGAGGAAATTGCCAGGATGCTGGGGTGTTCGGTAGGAACGTCGAAGTCGCAGCTACATAAAGCCAGGATGAAATTGCGCTCACTTTTGAGGCAACAGAAATCCGATGAATAGCCTCGAAGCTATGAGCCAGCGAGTCAGTTTGTCGAGAATGCGGGGCTTCAAACGCAGTCTTCCCTTGATTGATGACAACCGGAAACAGGTTCTGTCCTACGACAGGTATTCGGATTGTGTGCATTTTATGAGACAGAACGAAGGTGGTAAGCAATGAACTGCGAGACATGTCAGGAACTCATCCACGATCTGATCGACGGATCGATTACCCAACGAGATGAGTTCACTCTCAATACGCACCTGAAAGAGTGTTTGGATTGCGACAGCGTGCGCCAGGATCTGGCGTCGATTGTTGGCTTCTGCCGCACTCAACGAGGGCAGTATGAGGCACCGCCAAACGAACGTGCGCTATGGCTCCGCATTCGAAACGCGATCGAAGCAGGTAGTCCGGCCACGGCAAAGGCAGAAGCGCGTCCATCCTTCTTTAGGCGCTTGATGGGCCATAGTTGGGAGCTTTCATTACCACAGTTAGCTGCTTTTACAGCCGCTGTCGTGTTACTGGTGTCTCTGGCAACAGTAATTGCACTGCGTCGTTCGGGTGCGTCACCGGTTCCGGCGCCTCAAGTCGAAGCTTCGAATGTGAATGATCGAATCTGGCAGCGTCGTCAGGTCATTGATTACTGGAACCAGCGAGTCGAGCTAAACAAAGCGCGATGGAGTCCGGAGATGCGCGAGACTTTTGACCGCAACATGAAGGTGATTGACGAGGCTGTATCCAACTCACTTAACGACTTGAGCCGGAATCCTCACGACGAGGTCTCTGAGCAGATGCTCAACGAGTCGTTGAACGACAAGCTGGCCCTATTGAAGGAATTCTCTGATTTGTAAAAGGGTTCAGAGTTCAAGCTTCGCTTGTTCTAAGGCTGAGCTCTGAGCATGAATTGATTTGAATAACCGCCCCACAGTAATGAAAAGTCGATTTTTAACCTGGCGCTCGTCAGCTCGCGCCGCCTTTCTCGCAGTTGGCGCTCTCCTCGCATTGACGTCCATCTCCTTCACGACTCACGCGCAACAGCAACTTTCCAAACGCTACCCCGCGGGGAAGAATGTTCGCATCGAGCTCAGGAATATCTCCGGCACGATCGTCGTTGAGTCGTGGAACAAGGAAGAGATAAGGCTTTCGGCAACGATCGAATCCAAGGGCGCTCATGTGTTTCCGAAACAGATCGATGAGAGTCTCGTCGTAGACGTAATGAGCGACAATCGCGGTCGCGGCGATGTTGGCGATATCAATTTCAAACTACAGGTTCCAGTGAATTCGTCGGTCGATCTCGAAACGCGTCGCGGCAACATCAGTGTGGCAAACATTCGCAGCGGCCTGGTGCGGGCGCACGTTTCGTCTGAAGGCGACATCGAGCTAACGAATGTGAGTGCGACGCATGTGATTGCGCAAAACGTCATTGGAAACATCTTTTTCGACGGTGAGTTTTCAACCGGCGGCACTTACGAATTCAAATCCAACAAAGGCGACATCACCATTCGTATTCCCGGCAATTCAGCGTTTCGTTTAGTGGCCGCATCGCCGGCGCGCAGGATTGCGTTGAATGATTTCTGGAATAACAACTTCAAGACGCAAGACGGAAGAAAGTACGTGGGCGATGTTGGTGATGGGCGCTCGTCTGTGTCGGTGACTAATTTCAGTGGTCAGATTACTTTTTTGCGAAGGTAGCCACAAAAAGGCACAAAAGTACTTTTTAGTTAGGGACGTTGCGAGTGCGGCGTCCCTTTTTTGTTACTATGACGTCCGATGATCAAGTTGAACCTTCTTCTTTTCACTTCCATCGTTTTATTTTCCACTGCTCCTGTCTTTGCCCAAAAAACAGTTGCGCCCGAGGTGCAGCTTCTCACGCGCACCACTACGCGGCGTGAGACGCGACATTTCGCTTACGGTGGAACAGTGACGTTAATCGCGGCGCCGAGGGGCTCCATAACTGTTGAAGGCTGGCCGCGCGACGAAGTTGAGCTCACTGCAAATATCGAGCTCAAAGGTCCGACAGAAGCAGACCTGGACCAGCTTGCCGCCGTCAACACTTTTGTTTTCGACGAAGATCTGAATCACTTGAGCGTGCTCACAACCGGCACGCACGATCGCGCGTTCATGAAGCGCTCGGCGAAAAACTTTCCGAAGACGCTGCTCAATATGCCCTGGAAGATCGATTATCGATTGCGTGTTCCGGTCAATACGGATCTCGAAGTCAATGCAGGCCACGGTGAGCTCAAACTCTCAGGTGTCGAAGGTGCTTTGCGGTTGACTGCTACTGAAAGCGACACTGCGCTGACGCTCACTGGCGGCACGGTCTCAACTACAGTCACAGCAGGCTCGATTACTTTGAATATTCCGGCACGGAGCTGGCGCGGCAGTGGTGCCGACATTCGCGTTGCATCGGGAACCATCAACGTCGATCTACCGGCAGGATTCAGTGGCGACATCGATGCGGAGGTGTTGCGCACCGGAAAGATCGTGAACACTTACGAAGGCCTCGCATCACGCGAGAAGCCGGGTATCACCGAGCGCACCGTCCGCGCTCGTGCCGGAGTCGGCGGAGCATACTTCAAGTTCACGGTTGGCGACGGCGTAGTGAACATCCGCCGCAAAGAGGCACAAAACTCACAAAAATAAATCTATGTATTTTCTTGTGCCTTTTTGTGGCCTGTCTTACTCTTAAACTCCCGAACCGCAAATGAGCATAAAATCAGACAAGTGGATCCGCATGATGGCGCAGGAGTACGGCATGATCGAGCCGTACGAGCCGGGTCAGGTTAAATTGGTTGATGGCAAGCGAATTGTCTCGTACGGAACCTCAAGCTATGGCTACGACATCCGGTCCGCAGACGAGTTCAAGCTGTTCACGAACATCAACAGCACCATCGTCGATCCAAAAGAATTTGATGAGAAGAATTTTGTCGACATCAAAGGCGATTCAGTAATCATTCCGCCAAATAGTTTTGCGTTAGCGCGTACCGTCGAATACTTCCGCATCCCTCGTAACGTGCTGACGATCTGTCTCGGCAAGAGCACGTATGCACGCTGCGGGATCCTGGTGAACGTCACACCGTTCGAGCCGGAATGGGAAGGCTACGTCACACTCGAGTTCTCAAACACAACACCGCTCCCCGCAAAGATCTACGCGAATGAGGGCGTCGCACAGGTAGTCTTCTTTGAATCCGACGACGTGTGCGAAACCTCCTACAAAGACCGTGGCGGCAAGTACCAGGGCCAACGCGGCGTGACGCTGCCGAAGATGTAGCATGCCGGCCATAGACGTTCTTCGCTTCAAACAACTTGATTCGCGGGC
>DASUYO010000471.1:0-10862 GCA_036377375.1 Pyrinomonadaceae bacterium | reverse complement strand
GTTGAGCACACGTTGAAGGCTGTAGCTGCTCTCAGAAACCAGCCGGATGTTCTCTACGCCGAACCGAATTACATTCTGAAAGCCGATGTAACGCCAAACGATCCCAGCTTTCCTCAACAGTACGGGATGACGAAAATCGGTGCTCCGACGGCCTGGAATACAAACACCGGAAGCAGCAGTATTGTTGTCGGCGTTATCGATCAGGGCATCGACATCAACCACGAAGATCTCGCGGCCAATATTTGGAACAACCCTGCCCCGGGCACCAGCGGCATCCCGGGAATCACAGGCGATGTACACGGCTATAACTTCGTCGACAACAACGGAACAGTGTTTAGCGGGTCGCTCACCGAAGATCACGCCACTCACGTTTCGGGAATCATCGGCGCTGTCGGCAACAACAATAAAGGCGTTGCAGGCGTCAACTGGACGGTCCGTTTGATGTCGCTGAAGTTTCTTGATGCTGATGGTTTCGGCAACACGGACGACGCGATCAGGGCGTGTGCTTATGCCAAGGCAATGCGCGATTTGTGGGAGTCGAGTGGTCACACTCAAGGCGCGAATCTTCGCGTGTTGAATGCGAGCTTTGGTGGCGGCCAATTTTCGCAACCATTCCTCGATGCAATTACGCAATTGAATAGCTCGGGAATCCTCTTCGTAGCAGCCGCAGGCAATATAGAAGATGGCACGAAGATCGCAAACAATGATCAGGTTCCGCATTACCCTTCGAGCTTCAACGTACCCAACGTAATTTCAGTCGCTTCAACTAACAACGTCGATGGGCTTTCCAGCTTTTCGCACTTCGGCCCAACCACCGTTGATTTAGGTGCACCGGGCTCGGGCATTGCCAGCACGACACCGGGCAACACCTATCAAACTTTCAGCGGCACCTCGATGGCGGCGCCGCATGTCTCAGGCTCTGCTGCTTTGTTGTGGGCGCAGAATCCGAATTTAACCGCGGCTCAGGTAAAGAACCTGCTGCTGATGAACGGCGACGTTCAGGGGGCATTAGTTGATAAGACTCTTACGGGACGGCGATTGAATGTCGGCAACAGCTTCCAGGCGCTGGCTGAAAACGATGTGACCGCGCCCGGCACCGTCGGCAGCTTCAATGTCGGTTCACAGACTGGCCGCTCATTTAATCTCGGCTGGAACGCGTCAGGCGACGATGGTGCTTCAGGCCAGGCGTCCCTCTATCAACTCAATTTCACGGACGGCAGCTCCGGCGCCGTGTTTCCCTTGAGAGGTGTGCTCCCGGGCACTTCAGGGTCAGTGCAGTCAACTACAGTAAAAACACCTTTCGGGCACGTCAGCGGGACGCTCAATCTGCGTGAGTTCGACAATGCCGGCAATGAAGGTACTCCGGCGAGTTTGTCCATTAATGTTCCCGCAAACATTGGTGATCCCTACATTCCTTCAATCGGCAGTACGCAAGCTTTATCGACGGGCGGCACGCGCGTGAATCTAAACGCCGACGACGTTTATTCAGATTTTCTGCTTCCAGGCGGATTCACTTTTCCGTTCTTCGGCGAGAACTTCACGAGTGTGACGATCTCTTCGAACGGCGCTCTCTATTTTTCAGCCCCCCCGCTTCGCGATAACGGAGACGCAGATGACGTTCCCAGCTCACCCGGTGCGCTGGGCGGATTCAAGATGATCGCAGGTCTCTGGGACGATCTCGATTTGCGTAACTCGAAACGTGCCGATTCCGGTGTTTATGTCGTTCAGCCCACTGCGAGCCAGCTCATATTTCGCTGGCAGGCCATGCCGTGCAACTTCGATTTCGATACTGGCTTGTGTCAGGGAGGGCAGCCGATCAACTTTGAAATTGAGCTGCGCACCGACGGCACCATTAAGACCCGTTACGGCAGCGGAAATGTCGGCGTGCTTCCGACGGTTGGTATCGGCGGCGGCGAACCTGAAGGTTACGTGATTCGCGACTGTGCCAATCCATCGACACCGCAGCCGTGCTACACGTCTGAGGATGAGGCACATCCAATTAATCTGACCAACGCGGCCGAGGTCACGTTTACAGTGAGAACCGCGGCACCGACACCAACGCCGACACCAACGCCAACTCCGACGCCAACACCAACGCCGAATCCGCTACAACTGATTCTGGAGGATGGTGGACCGACGGTTACCCAGGCGGCGGCCTTGGATGCAATGCTGCATTTGCGAGATCTATTCCCGGTTATTAACAGCAATAATCTGTTGAATACGAGCCCCGATAAGAACACGAGGGTTGTGATCTTCGTCGTCAATTTGAGCTTGTTACCCGGCGAGCAATCTTCCGTGGTGACGGTCAATCTGATTGATAGTAACGGCCAAACTTATAATATCCCGGCCGAGGACGTGCGGGCGGTAGACTCGTTTGGATTTGCGCAGGTAATCTTCAGGTTACCGGACAATTTGCCTGTCGGAACGTGTACAATCAAAGTGATCGCTCACGGTCAGACGAGTAATACTGGTACTATTCGCATTCGCGCCGGGTAATACAGGCGGCGCAGCTAAACACTGTTGACATAATCGTTAAGGCGGCGGTATCTTTGGCCAAGCGGCCCAGAAGGCACGCCTTGCCTCAACCTCTTGACAGCAACGATCCACAGTTTCGGAGTTGAATATGAATAAGCTTATCGCCACATTTTTTCTGACGATCCTCATTGCCGCCACGGGTTTTGCCCAGTCCCCCCCGACGCTGAGAATTGTCACTGAGTCGCCCGACCTGCCGTCGGAGCTGTTCTATGGCGACATCAAAGTGAAGCCGTTGAGGTTGAGACCCGGAACCAATACCGTCATCACGATTGCTGATTACGATTTCTTTATTCAGCAACAGTACATCGACTTCCTGCGCCGCTTTCCGGAGCCAGCTGGAATGCAGTTCTACCTGAACATCCTGAACGGCTGCCAGTCAACGGATACCGAGTGCATCAAGTACACGAGAGGTGCTCTCTCCGCCAACTTCTTCCGCTCGCCCGAGTTCCAACGCAAAGGTTCATACGTGATGTACCTTTACATAGTCTCGATCGGACAGCGGCCATCGACTGTCGCGGAGCTGGGGGGTCCGAACAAGGTCGAACGACCACATTACACCGAGTTCATGGCTGACCTACAGTCGATCTCGGTGCCAAACGACGATCCCGTCCTGACGGAACAGAAGAAGGTTGCACTCACTGATGCCTGGATGCAGCGCCCTGAAATCAAGGCCAAGTACGACAGCTTGACGAATGCTCAGTTCGTACAGGCGCTGCTGGATACTGCGGGAGTAACCGTTCCCAATCAGGCTCAGCTCGTAGCGGATTTGAATGCCAACGCCAAGACCCGTGCACAGGTCTTGCGCAACATCGCCGAGAGCACGCAAGTCAACGACAAGTATTACAAGCAGGCTTTCGTGACGATGGAATACTTTGGCTACCTCCGTCGCGATCCGGAAGTTTGTGTTGGCAGCCCGAACCCGTCGCAGTGTGGATATATTTTCCACAACGCCCGCTTTCAGTTAGCCGCCGATCCTGATTTCCTCGAGAACACGATCGTGCGTGGCTTTATCGAATCGCCCGAGTACATCGGCCGCTTCTAAGCGTTCTTAACAGAACCGAGCGCGGTAGCGCCGGGTCAACTCTTCCAGCACGCTTGAATGGAAAAGTTGACCCGGCGCTACCGCGCTCGGTTCTGTTCACTAACAATGCGCATTGGACTCGACGGCATCCCGCTGCAAGGAAAAAGAACGGGCGTAGGTCATTACACTTTCGAGCTGGCGCATTCGCTCGCCGCTATTTCTCCCGATAACCAGTTTGAGCTCGTCTCACCGCCTTCATTGACTGGACTGCGACGCCGATCGTGGTGGTCCATCGGCCTGCCGCTTTATTGCTATCGAGCTTCGTTGGCTCTTTTCCATGGGACAAACTTTGAGTTGCCGTATTGGACCACGTGTCCCACCGTCCTGACGATTCACGATCTTTCCTTGCTGCTCAAATCCGAGACTCACGAAAAACGTCTTGTGCTACGCGCAAAGTTGAAACTGCCACGCACGGCACACAAGGCGAATGCGATCATCACACCATCCGAGATGGTGAAGCGTGAAGTTTGTGAACGTTTGGGCGTCAGTGCGGAGAAAGTGTTTGCAATCCCGGAGGCTGCACGTAGCGCGTTTTATCGCGTGCCTGCGTCAGAGAGCCGGCCTGTTTGTGAGCGTCTCGGAGTGGAAGAGGAGTTCATACTCTTTGTCGGCACGGTTGAGCCACGCAAGAACCTGTTGACGCTTGTGCGTGCGTTTGAAGAGTTACGGCGAAGCACTTCAACGCAGCTTCAGTTGGTTATTGCGGGCGAGAGAGGATGGCTTTCAGAGGATCTAATGTCGTATTTGAACAACAGCGAAGCGCGGGAACGTGTTTTGTTTACCGGCCATCTGGCGGATGATGACTTACGCGCGCTGTATTCGGCGTGTCGCGTATTCGTCTATCCATCGCTGTATGAAGGTTTCGGGCTGCCACTTCTGGAAGCGATGAGCTGTGGCGCTCCGGTAGTAACGAGTAACGTGCCGAGTATCCTCGAGACGGTTGGCGATGTGGCTCGACTGATTTCGCCGACAGATGTGGACGATCTGGCGCGAGCGATCAACGAGTTGCTGAACGATGCCGCTGAGCGTGAGCATCGCTCTGCCGCAGGAATCGAGCACGCGAAGAAGTTCTCATGGCAACGAACTGCCGCCGCCACTCTCGATGTCTATAAAAATTTAGTCTGACTCTTTTGTGCCTTTTTGTGGCTCAAAAACGAAGTAGAAGCGCCGAGTCATATACGAGCGCTGCTTCGCCATACTCAATCGCCACGCGCTCGCATCGATCACAAAGTGCGACATGGTCGCTCCGAGCACCGCGCCGTAAAGAAAGTCAGCAGTGCGCGCAAATGCCCACGTGCCTTTAATGAACGTCATCTCTCTGAGATCGTTCACTCGCCAAAACGCAAAGCCAACCAGCAGCAGAAAGATGAGGAACACTGTCACGTTCTTATAGAGTGAGGCTCGTGGTGTGTCGTCAGCAGCAGTTGTTGAAACAACCGACATGAAGATGATGTACTGCAAACCGTGCGCGACAGCATAACTCAGGAATCCGATGTTGTTATCGGTTGAGATGAATACTGGCGCGAAGAAGAATATCGCAGTGAAGAAGAAGAGCGTCTTGAATAGTGAAGTGTCAGAAAAGTTTTTCATGTAGACTGCGACGCCGACAGCCACAGTCGCGACAAACGCGACCAATCCAAACTGGTAAAGATAATCAAAACCTCGATGCAGAAAAGCCGGTGCGACTGCGGTTCCCAGTACCTTGAACGTACCCAGAATCGCGAGCACCGTCGCAGCTTCCATCACAAACTTCTCGGCTTTTTGCGGCGCTCTTCCAGTCTCAGCAATTGAAGCGAACGCATAAATGCCAACGTTCTGACGACCATAGTGAAACGCCTGCCAGGCCCAGTACGTCAGCAAAGCAAACGCCTGCACAGTGAGGTTGGCAAATGCGAACAGGAGTCCGGTGGCGACGATCAGGAGAATCGGCACGTAGATGTAACGCAGCGGATGGCTCTTCCTGATCTCTGCAAACTCTTTATCGGTGTAGAAGAAGAGCGTCGCTGGAACATGAGCGGTGCCAAGGAAGATAAAAATAGTCTTGACTCCCCATAACCCGCCGGTCTCGCCGGCAGCAGAAGCGACGAGAGTAAAGAACGCAATCGGCAGCCACGTTGCCAGCAACAGCGCGATCAGGAACCAGCGCTTGAGCGCCAGACTTGTTGTCCTGCGTTCTTCCCGCGCGGTTGCGATTATGTCTGTCGATACTCGATCCAAAACAACGCTTTCTTTATCCGCAGATTACGCAGATTGAGTTGTAATATCTGCGTAATCTGCGGATACGGCGCGCACACCCAAACGGCGGAATCTTGCATCCGCGTTCAGATTGGCCACGCCCTCTATCGTTACATTGCTCAGCACGTGAAAAAACAACGCGCCATCAAGCCAGTCGAAACTCACGCCATCAACACTGTGAACGCCAATCGTTAGCGAATAAGAATCCGCCGCCAGCCAACAGTTGAAATTAAAGCTCACTTCGACGATTTCGCCACGCTGCACTGGCCCAAGGTTGACTTGCTGCAAATCGGTGTTCGTGCCGTAGATGTGAATCCCGTGGCGATTGCGGATCAAAAAACCGCACACTGGCGATTCCTGTGCTTCGCGGAAATGAACCCGAATCCTTACGATAACCTCTTCGCCAGTCTCGACAAACTCGACGCGATGATGCGTTGCATTCAATAGCTCAACGGCAGTGACTTCAGCGCTGCCGTCACCGTGACGATACGTAAACGAAAGCCTAGGTGCGCTCTCCACTTCAACCATTTCAGCAGCTTCACTCGATGGCTGGCTTTCTTCGTACGCATTCTCACGCGCCATGATCAGCTTTTGATAACGATTGAGCACGTCGGTCGGCTTGCCCAAAGCTTCCATACGACCATCGTAGAGTAGCAACGCCTGCGAACATAGCGCGCGTATCGCGTTGGGATCGTGCGAGACCAGCAGGATGGTCATGCCACTCTCCTGCATCTCTCGGATGCGCCGCATGCAGCGATGTTGAAAAACAGCATCACCGACCGCGAGCGCCTCATCGACGATCAATATCTGCGGCATTACGCTGATTGCGGTTGCGAATGCAAGCCGCACATACATGCCGCTTGAGTAAGTCTTCACGGGTTGATGAATGAAGTCGCCGATCTCTGCGAAGCGCTCGATGGCGGGCAGCATTGCCGCGGTTTCAGCATGAGAAAGTCCCATTAAGGAGGCACTCATGAAGACGTTTTCGACACCCGTAAACTCCGGATTGAAACCGGCTCCGAGCTCGAGCAGCGCGGCCGTCCGGCCCGTATGCCAAACAGTTCCGAGCGTGGGTTGCAGAGTGCCCGCTACGATTTGCAGCAGCGTTGATTTGCCGCAGCCGTTGGGACCGACGATGCCGAAAGTTGTGCCCGGCTCGACTTCAAAACTGACGTCACGGAGGGCCCAGAATGCGCGGTGAGTCTTCCAGCGACCAAGCGTCGCCATCTCTTTGAGACGATCGGAAGCCTGCTCATAGATGCGATATTGTTTCGAAACGCCTTCTACTCGCAGGACTGGCTCCATGGTTCGTATGATACACGGAATGTACGGTAGAATCGCGCGTATCCATGCTCAACGATAGCGGCAGCGATCTCGATGTGCAGCGTTTAATGCACGAAATTCGCGCGAACGTCGCGAGCCGGCAGCAGCCTGTCGAGACCCTCCCGTCGCTAACGCCCAGTGCATCGCAGGGGACTTTTAACGGCAATAACCATTATCACGTGAACGACTTGTTGAGGTTTCACGGCGATGAGTTCGTGCGGAATGCTTATCGCGCCCTGCTCCGTCGTGAGCCTGATGAAGCAGGCATGGCGCAACACCTCGAACAACTAGCCAGCGGTCGGTTCAATAAGATCGACGTGTTAGCGAGTTTGCATTCGTCGCCTGAGGGCCGTAGCAGCCAGGTGAAACTCGATGGCCTGGCTCTGCCGATTGCCGTGAGGCGGCTCGGACGCTTGCCCGTTGTCGGTTATGTGGTTCGATTGGCTGTAGCCGTCACGCGATTGCCGGTTTCGATTCAGCATCAAAATCGCTTCGAGTTTTATACCTGGTCACAGCACCGCAGCCTCATCGCGCACCAGGATCAGCACTATCAGGAGCTGCGTGATTCGCTCCAGCAGATCTCGGCGCAGATGCTGGAGCTTACACAGCGTACGGCAGAACAACAGCAAGCCAATGAACTGTTCGCGCGGCAGTATGAAGAGGCGTTAATGAAGTATCGTGAACTTGAAATACGTTCGGTAGAGAATCGAAATCTCAGTGCGCACGAGATACAGAGATTGAGTGAACAACTCTCAGCGCAGCTTCGAGATCATCAGCAGCTTCTTCAGGAACAAAAAGCAGAAACACAGCAGTTTGCGGGACAACTGCGAGAGGAGCTTCTTTCGCGCCAACAGCAGACAACGAGGGAGCTGCTGATGCAGGAAAGGCGGTTGACAGTTTTACTCGAACAACTGAAACACGGTGCTGTGACTCCTTTTACCCCTTCGTTTAATGAAGTAGCTAACGACGAAGAAGACCATCTGCTTGATGCGCTCTACGCGTCACTTGAAGATCAGTTTCGTGGACCACGTGATGAAGTACGCCGCCGTTTGCAAGTATATCTTCCGTTCTTGAAAGAGGCTGGAATTAAAAATGGTGTGCTCGACATAGGATGCGGGCGTGGCGAATGGTTGCAACTGCTGCGCTCGGAAGGAATCGAAGGTCAGGGCGTCGATCGCAACAGAGTGCTCGTTGAAGAATGTCGTGGCGCAGGTCTCAACGTAGTCGAGCAGGATGCATTGGCTTATTTACGCAACTTGCCGGATGAGAGCTTCAATGCAATAACGACGTTCCACCTCGTTGAGCACTTGCCATTCGAGACACTGATTCGTCTGCTTGATGAGATTGTTCGCACACTGAAACCCGGCGGCATCCTCATCGTCGAGACACCGAATCCTGAAAATTTCATGGTTGGCAGTTGCAACTTCTACGCTGATCCAACCCACCGCAATCCGATTCCCAGTGAGACGCTGAAATTTCTGATCGAGTCGCGTGGACTGATAAGCGAAACTGTTTTGAAACTGCGTCCGTGGGACGAGGCTAAGATTGCCGGAGATGATGAATTGATCAAGAGGTTCAATGAATACTTTTATAGCGCCCCCGATTACGGCATTGTCGCCCGAAAGCCTTAATCCCGCTCCCGCAAACAATGTTCAGTAAGAAGATCGGAATCGTCACGCCCTGGTTTGGACGCTTTGCGGGTGGCGCGGAGCTGTTAGCCAGAGGCATGTCTCGCGAGCTCAACAAGCGCGGAGTTCACGCGATCGTGTTCACGACGTGCTCGCGCTCGCCGTACGACAGTTGGTGGCAGGATCATTACGAGCCGGGTGTATATGAAGTCGAAGGAATTGAAACGCGACGATTTGCGACGGGAAAAGTTCGCGAACCCTACGACTCAGTGATTAGCAAGCTGTCGCGCGGCAAGAGTCTCACCACGCAGGACGAAGAAAACTTCTTCGTCAACGGCATCAACAGCAATCAGTTGGTCCAGGCGCTGGGCGATTACGTAAACGATGAGTATGAGCTGATTGCATTGCCTTACTTTCATGGCCTCACGCATTCGGTAATCAATCACTACCCAAACAGAATTTCTCTGGTTCCGTGTTTTCACGACGAGCCGCAGTTTTACTGGAGTGCAACGGAGCGGCTGCTCACCAACTCGAAGCACATCTTCTTCAACTCGCCTGAAGAGAAGCAGCTAACGATCAAGCAATATGGCCGGCGAGTCGGCCGCCGTGTCGTGGAGAGTGTTGTGACTGGAGTTGGCGTCGAGCTTCCAGCGAGCAACGGTTATCAGGCAGGGAAAACAGAGCCACTTCCTGACAGCTATTTTGTTTACGCAGGTCGCAAGGAGCGAGGAAAGAATGTGCACCTGCTGGGTGATTGGTTTCTCAAATATGCGGCGCAGGCTCCGCGCGAGACGAGGCTCGTGTTTATCGGAGGCGGCGATGAGTCGCTGGTACCGGCGAGCGATCGATTTCTCGATCTCGGCTTTGTTTCGGAAGAAAGAAAGCTGGATGTAATCCGAAACTCGAAAGGCGTCATCAATCTTTCTAAGAATGAGAGTTTTTCAATCGTTGTCATGGAAGGCTGGCTCTGTGGCGTACCGAGTGTTGTTTCAGCGAACTGTCCGGTTACTCGAAATCATGTGAGCCGGTGTAACGGTGGATTGTTTGTTTCCAACAAGGATGAATTCTGTGAGGCGCTGAAGTATCTCGAGGAGCACGATGCGGCGCGCGAACGTATGGGCGCAAACGGCCGGCAATACCTGGCCCGCGAATTTTCTTTTGATGTCGTACTCGCCCGTTATCTGAACGAGCTCTGATTTGTGCTTTTTGTGCCTTTTTGTGGCTATGAAGATATTAATCGACGGACAAACACTTCTGACGCCCGACATCACGCGCGGGATAGGGAAGTATTTCATCAACAACGTCGAGAACATCCTCCACTACGACTTCACAAACGACTTCTATCTAAACACTCCGCCCGGTACCAACCTTTCAGCGTTGTCGCCGTGGGCTCGCAGCAAGTTGCACATTCTCGAGAATGCAGCCTATGGACCACAGAGTGAAAAGCTCTATTCCGACACTTTGAATAACGACATCGAACGGCTGGGCATCGATGTCTACTGGTCGCCAAACGCGCTAATGGATAACGTCGTGCTGCCGGCGCGTCAAACCAGCGCGTGCCAGTTTGCCGTAACAATATTCGACTTGATCGTCTCGGTGATGGAAAAGGAGTATGCGAAGCACTGGCCTGATGGAAGTGTCGTCACTTTCAAGAACAAGCTAAACCGGCTCGCCCAGGATTTCGATCTGTTCCTTCATATTTCACATCACACGAAATCAGATTTTCTGAACGCTCTGCCGGTCGTGAATAAGCGTCACGTCGTCACACATCTGGCTGTTGACGCATCATTCCATCCGCCAGTGTTCCCGATCAGTCCCGTTGCAAAAGATTATGTGATCTACCCGGGTGGCTTCGACCCGCGCAAGAACATGGACCGCGCGGTAGAAGGCTTCGCGCGCCTGCACGAGAAATACGGAGCCGATGAAACGCACCTGTGCATCGTTTGTAATTACGACAAAGCCGGCGAGGCTCAGCTCCTGAATTACGCAAGGAAACTCGGAATCGGGGACAAAGTTTGGCTGACTGGCTTCGTTGACGAGCGGCGTTTGGTCGAAACGTA
>DASUYO010000470.1:0-5515 GCA_036377375.1 Pyrinomonadaceae bacterium | reverse complement strand
AGACGGGCGGCCACGAAGGGCCGCCCCTACAATAAATTCCCCGAAAGGATCGGCTAAGATGAAGTGTCCATTCTGTGGGTATCTCGAAGACAAAGTTGTCGACTCGCGTGAATCGCGTGAGGGCGACGCAATCCGCCGCCGAAGAGAATGTCTCCGCTGCGAGCGAAGGTTTACGTCCTACGAGCGCATCGATGAGATACCTTACATGGTTGTCAAAAAGGATGGTCGCCGAGAGACCTTCGACCGCAACAAAGTAATGGCGGGCTTGCTGCGCGCCTGTGAAAAACGACCCGTGCCCTCAACAAAGCTTGACAGTATCGTCAATGCGATCGAGAAGTATGTTCAGGAATCGGCCGAGCGCGAGCGACCCACCAGCAAGATCGGAGAGATGATCATGCGACGCTTGAAAGAACTGGACAAAGTCGCATATGTTCGTTTTGCTTCCGTGTATCTCGAGTTTGAAGACGTCTCAGAATTCATGACCGAGCTCAAAAATTTAGTGCGCACAAGAAACACTGGACCAGCAGGTAAAAAGTAATATCGAACCAGGGAATTAGAAATGATTAAACCCATTCGCGCGACTGGACTGGAACGGCTTGAGGTGCAGCGACTACGCGATCGCGTTGGACGCCTCTATGCAGCTTTGCAGGAAGCCACTGAGGCTGAGAGCCCTCTGGCTTCGGGTACGTGGGCGCCGCCAGTTGATCTGTGCGAAACGGAGAAGGGAATCTCGATTCGCGCCGAGCTTCCTGGAGTCACTGCCGACCAGATCAAGATCGGCCTGAGTAATACCAAGCTCCGCATCTGGGGTGAAAAGAAAAGACGCCCAAACCGTCGAAAAATCCTTTCCTACCTTTGTTCGGAACGAAGCTTCGGGAAGTTCGGACGCATCGTGCATTTGCGCTGGACGTTCAGCCTTCGCGATGCCTCCGCACATCTTTGCAACGGTATGCTGCACATTCATCTTCCAAAGATTGAGGACAGAAGGGGAGAGGAGGTCCTGATAGAAGTTAAGGACGCTAATCAGTAGCACATCAGAAAAACAGGCTTACACCCATGGCAATAGTTAAAGAACCGGAGTTTACCGAAGCAATCGAAGCAGCCGCCGACAACGACCAACAGCTCCAGATCCCGAGTGAGCTGCCGGTACTGCCCTTGCGCGACATCGTGATCTACCCGTTCATGATCGTGCCCTTGTTTGTGTCCCGTGAAAAGTCGATCAGGGCAGTAGACGAAGCGCTGGCGGAGAATCGGATGATTCTTCTTGCCTCGCAGAAGGATCTCGATAAGGAAGAACCCACCGCGGAAGATCTCTACAGTGTCGGAACTGCCGCAGTCATCATGCGCATGCTGAAATTGCCTGACGGGCGCATACGCATTCTGGTTCAGGGACTCGCGCGCGCACAGATTGAGTCGGTCGATGCAACGGGTGAGTACCTGCGCTCGCGTGTGAGCGTGATGCAGGAAGTGCTTCCTCCG
This sequence comes from Pyrinomonadaceae bacterium, assembly GCA_036377375.1. Lineage (GTDB taxonomy): Bacteria > Acidobacteriota > Blastocatellia > Pyrinomonadales > Pyrinomonadaceae > PSRF01. The sequence continues at coordinate 4,036 of DASUYO010000470.1, read as the reverse complement.
GAACGCTCGTTGGAAGTAGAAGCGCTGGTTCGCAATGTCCGCGCGTCGATGGAGAAGGCCATCAACCTTGGCAAGAACATCTCGCCTGAAGTGATGGCGATCATCGCGAATCTCGACGACGCCGGCAGACTCGCCGATTTATCTGCTTCAAACCTGGAGTTGAAAGTTGAAGACGCACAGTCAGTGCTCGATATTGCTGACACAACGGCGCGTCTCAGGCGCGTGAACGATCTTCTAAACAAGGAGATCGAAGTTCTTACGGTCCAGCAGGAAATCAACACGCAAGCACGTGCCGATATCGATCGTTCGCAGAGAGAGTTTTATTTACGCCAGCAACTGAAAGCCATTCAAAGCGAGCTCGGCGAGGGCAATGAGCTGGCGGAAGAGATCGCGCAGTTTCGTGAAAAGATCGAGGCGGCGAAGATGCCGAAACCCGCCGAAGACGAGGCACTGCGGCAACTGAAAAAACTCGAACGCATGCATCCTGACGCAGCGGAAACAGCGACGCTGCGAAACTGGATGGAGATCATGACTGATCTTCCGTGGTCCAGATCGTCAGTGGACAATCTGGATCTTCAAAAGGCAGAGAAAGTTCTCAACGAAGATCACTATGGGCTCGAGAAAGTGAAAGATCGCATCATCGAAGCGCTCGCAGTGCGCAAACTGAAAGAAAAACCGAAAGGCCCGATTCTTTGTTTGGTTGGTCCTCCGGGTGTCGGAAAAACTTCGCTGGGCCGTTCAATCGCCAGGGCTCTGGATCGGAAATTCGTCCGTCTCTCGCTCGGCGGCGTTCATGACGAAGCAGAAATTCGCGGGCATCGCAGGACTTACGTGGGCGCAATGCCAGGTCGAATCATTCAGGCGATACAGCAGGCCGGCACAAACAATCCGCTCATTATGCTCGACGAGATCGATAAAGTCGGCGCAGACTTCCGCGGCGATCCGTCGTCCGCTCTGCTGGAAGTGCTCGATCCCGAACAGAACAATTCATTCCGCGATAACTATCTCGGCGTCACATTCGATCTGTCGAACGTCATCTTCATGACGACTGCAAACGTGCTCGACACGATTCAACCGGCGCTGCGCGATCGCATGGAAGTGATCCGGCTGGCGGGTTACACCGAAGAAGAGAAACGCGAGATCGCTATTCGCCATCTGATTCCAAAGCAGATGGAAGAAAACGGAATCACTGCCAAAGATGTCCACGTCTCCAGGACCGCACTGACAACGATCATTCAGCAGTACACACAGGAAGCCGGACTACGGCAACTCGAGCGTGAGATCGGAAAGATCTGCCGAAAAGTCGCTCGGAAAATTGCTGAAGGTCACAAAGGTAGTGTTCGAGTTTCTTTGAAGAGTGTTCACGAATTTCTCGGCGCGCCAAAGATCATTCCCGAAGAAGTGTTGAAGAAGGATCAGATTGGTGTCGCAACTGGTCTGGCATGGACTGCGGTAGGAGGCGACGTGCTCTTCATCGAAGCCCTGCGAATGAGGGGCAAGGGAAATCTTGTCCTGACCGGACAGCTTGGCGATGTGATGCGAGAGTCCGCACAAGCCGCATATTCCTACGCGAAGTCACGTGCAAAAGATCTGGACATCGCTGAGGAAGATTTCAACAATTACGACCTGCACATTCACATTCCCGAAGGGGCGATTCCAAAAGATGGCCCTTCGGCAGGCATCACGCTGGCGACCGCAATGGTCTCCGCATTATCGCAGCGGCCGGTTCGCAAGGATGTGGCAATGACCGGTGAGATCACGCTGCGCGGGAATGTGCTTCCAATTGGCGGTGTAAAGGAGAAGGTGCTGGCAGCACGACGAGCGCGCGTGACGACCATTCTCCTGCCGACGCAGAACCGGCGCGATTTGGAAGAGGTGCCAAAGGAGCCGTTCAAGGATATTCGGTTCGTTTTTGTTGATAATATGCGGCAGGTTTTTCGAGAGGCGCTGGGCGAGAAAATCGTGCCACCGGCAAGCCCACAGCCGAGGCCCCAGCGAGTTCAGCAGCCGCCCGCAAATGTGCGGCCTGCATGATTTTACTGCTTGAAATTCATGCGGTCATGTTACTCTATTGCTGGGTACAACCAACGAGTATTTGAGGGAATCTTAGTCGCTGGTTTGGTTAGGTTCTTCGCTGTTCCCGATAGTCGGCAATACAACAAACAAGGAGTTTTGAGTGAGTACTACAAAGCGCAGTTATCTATCTGTTTTTTTAGGCGTCATTTCATTAGTTCTCTTATCGCAAATCTCAGCATTTAGTCAGCAGTTCCAACCAGCAGATACCAGTGCCGTTACGATCAAGAATTTTGGCCAGATGGACGACCGCTTTTTCCGCGGCGGACAGCCTAAGGAAGATCAATATCAACAGTTAGCCGCGCTGGGCATTAAAACCATTATCGATTTGACGGACGATCCGAAGCCCTACGAGAAGCAGAACGCCGAAGCGCTCGGAATGAAGTACGTGAACATTGCCATGAGCGACAAGGATTATCCGGACAGTGCAAAGATCGACCAGTTTTTAAAGCTTGTTGACGATCCTTCAACCGGAAAATTCTATGTACACTGCGCAGGCGGTCGGCATCGCACAGGCGTGATGGGCGCCGTCTATCGCTTCAATCACTACAACTGGAACTACGACCAGGTTTACGCGGAAATGAAGAAGTACGACTTCTACACGCGTTTCGGACACGGCGACATGAAGAAGTTCGTCGAGGACTACGCCGCCAAACGCACAGCCACCGCCGCAGCCGCAGTTACCACTGGCACGAACTGAAGCCACAAAAGGCACAAAAGTCACAAAAATAAAAAGGGCCGAGTTCATCTGAACTCGGCCTTCTTTTTGTGCTTTTGTGCCTTTTGTGGCTACTGATAAAGGTACGAGTAGCTCTTCTTCTGATCCCACTCAATCCCCTGAACATTCTGACCGTCAATTGCCAGAATATCGGCACTAATCTCGTCCGTACTCACCGTCGGGCTCACGTCAACTGAATAAACAATACTGCCCGGTGATTCTGCCGTCGCTTCCCGATCGACCGCGCGCAGCTCCTTATCAAAACCGTGCGTCTTGAACACCTGTCGCAGGGCTTGCTGCGTCGAGACGACATTCGTAGTCGTCACCTTCAATTCCATCGAGCGAAAGACGAGCTCGGGCTCGCGCCACTCCAGTAGCCAAAGCACAATCAAAGAAAAGATCGCCAACACGAGTGCGAGATCCCAGCGGCCGACACCTGCGGCAAGTCCCAGCGCCAAGCTGATCAGCAAAACTGTGATCTCCTTCGGGTCACGAATGTTGGTCCGAAATCGCACAAGCGAAACTGCGGCGAAGATGCCGAACGCACGCGCGGCATTGTCGCCGACAATGATCATCAACGCCGCAGCAACAATCGCCAGCAGTATTTGTGTCTGCGAGACGTAAGGATTTCGCTTGAGCGCGAGTATTCGTTTGCGCGGGCGGAAGGCGAGCGCCGCTCCGAGAAGTGCCGCAAGGAGAAGTCGCAATGCGAGTCGGCCCATCGTCTCGACCCATGTGGCGCCGTTGGCATAGGTCTCGTTGTGATGAGTGCCAAACAAGCGATCGACAAAAGTATCGCCGGTCTCGACCTGAGGTGTGGGTGAAGCGCGTCCATCAGGCGCTCCTAAAACTGCATCAGGTCTCACACTTTCAGGAGTTGATCGTCTGCCGCCGCCGATGAAATAGACTGCAAGCGCGCTGACTAGAAGCACTCCGGTGAAGACGACCACCAGCGTGATGATTTCTTTTCGTCTTTGACTCTTCATCGCAATCGACCCGGCGCTTCCGCGCTCGGTTCTAGTACTGTCTGCCGATTTGCACTCCAGGACGCAGGCGCAGCAGCTCATTCGTTCGCTCGCGCACTTCACCTGCAAGCAAGTTGATCTGATCCGGCCGGTAATTCGCCGCGCGGAAAGCATCACGAATCTGGCTGTCACTTAACTGCGCAAGCAAACTGCCAATCCACTGTGCGTCTTCGATCGAAATGTTCTTCAACAACCCGCGGTTCTTGCCACCGAAGTGCAG
>DASUYO010000469.1:0-5510 GCA_036377375.1 Pyrinomonadaceae bacterium | reverse complement strand
AGACCTGCACTTGCAGCACATTCGCGATCTGCCGCGTGAGCTGCCTGGGATCTTTGCGACCGCAGCTGAGCGTGCTCGCGAAGCAGGGTTTCACGGTGTAGAGCTTCACTATGCACATGCGTACACGATGGCGGGCTTTCTAAGCGCGCAGAACGATCGCACGGATGGTTATGGGGGATCGCGAGAGAATCGCGTGCGATTGCCGCTCGAGGTTTATCGCGAAGTACGCGGGCGCGTCGGGAATGATTACGTTGTTGGAGCGCGTTTCCTGGCTGATGAAGTGATCGCGGGCGGCAGCCGAGTTGAAGATGCAATCTATTACGCGAAAGAGTTTGCCGCGGCTGGGTTTGATTTTCTATCGCTGTCAAAGGGCGGCAAGTTTGAGGATGCACAGCAACCAAAGGTGGGCCAGGCTGTTTATCCTTACACGGGACAAAGCGGATATGAGTGCATGCCTACGGTGCTCTCCGATGCGACTGGTCCGTTTGGAAGAACTGTACCCCTCGTTGCGCAAATCAAAAGTGCAGTGAACCAGGCCGGATTTACGACGCCTATCGTCGCGACGGGCGGGATATCGACGTTCGAGCAGGCGGAAGAGATTCTGAGTCGCGGTCAGGCGGACATTGTGGGTATGGCGCGACAGGCGCTGGCCGATCCGGATTGGTTTATGAAAGTGAGACTTGGTCGCGGAGATGAAGTGCGCCGCTGCACTTACACGAACTACTGCGAAGCACTGGACCAGGCACACCGGCCGGTGACGTGCAAGCTATGGGATCGTGTAGATCTCGATGAAGCGGGGATCGCGACAGTTGATGAGGGGAGGCGACGCTTAGAGCCTCCGCCGTGGTCATCCGGGTAAATCAGTGGCTGATTCATACTCTCGAATAAACTCCGGATCGCGTCGTTTCAAATCCTCATAACTTACACGCCCACTGCGCGTCATGAGCACGTACGCAAGCTCGATCGGACTCAAGTGCATGTACTGACACGCACTCTCAAACCAACGCATACTCTCGAAAGCTGCTGCCTGATAGTCTTCGATCACCGGCCGGCGCGTTTTTGCGAATCTAATGAGCGCGTCAGAAACATTTGTGGTCTGCTGAAACGATTCTGCCAGCGCGATCGCATCTTCCATCGCGAGCTTCGTACCTGATCCGATTGAGAAATGCGCCGTGTGCAGCGCGTCTCCAATCAGCACCGCATTCTCAAAGAACCAGTTTTTGTTCTTTACTAGCAAAAAATTGATCCACTTGGAATTGTTCGAAAGCAGCATATGGCCTTTCAGATCTTCTGAGAAGATCTCGCCCAGGTAGTTCAGAGTCTCCTCGCTGCTCATTTGTTCGAAGCCGGAATTGGTCCATGTCTTTGGATCGCATTCGACAATGAAAGTGCTGGTAGTCGGACTGAACTTATATGAATGCGCTGCGAAGACTCCGGCAGCATTCTCGCGAAACGTCAGAGTTAATCCATGAAAAAGCTGATTGGTTCCGTACCAGATATACCGGTTCGCGCGCGCGTCCAGTTCAGGTTGAAACTGTTCCGCGTACCTAATGCGCACTGTACTGTTCACGCCGTCAGCAGCGAGCAGGAGATCACAGTCTTTTCGCAGCGACTCGATGTCATGAACCTCTGTGTGAAAATGGATCTCGACACCTAATTGCTCGGCTCGTCGCTGGAGAATCTTGAGCAACTGGAGCCGTGCGATTCCGGAGAAGCTGTTGCCGTGAATTGAAACTTTTGTGTTTCGATGCACTACATCGACGTTATCCCACGCTTCAAACTCTTTCCTGATTTCGGCATGTGAGATCTCATCTGCGGCACGAAGATTAGCGAGTGTCTTTCCCGAAAAAACCACACCCCAGCCAAACGTATCGTTTGGACCATTGCGTTCGAAAACCTTGATTTGATGCGCCGCGGCGGCATTCTTCATTAGAATCGCGAAATACAGCCCCGCCGGCCCCCCGCCTATAACGTTGATTTTCATATCAGGCCACAAAAAGGCACAAAAGGCACATAAGTTATTTTGTGTCCTTTGTGCCTTTTGTGGCTAATTCTCCTTCAAGAGCTGGCCGGCGATTACGAGCTTCTGGATTTCGGAGGTGCCTTCATAGATGCGCAAGGCGCGGACGTCACGATACAAACGCTCCACAACAGTTCCACTCACGAGACCGGCACCGCCGTGAATCTGAACTGCGCTGTCAATGATTCGTCCGGCGGCTTCGGTGGCGAACAACTTCGCTTCGCTTGCCTCGCGACTCACTCTACCCGCCGTCGTGTCGCGCGCATAAGCAGCGCGATAGACGAGCAAACGCGCGGCATCGAGCTCCGTGACCATGTCAGCCAGTTTCGCCTGGACCAACTGATGTTCAGCAAGCAAACGCCCGAACTGCTTGCGGCTCGATGCGTAGCGCACGGACTGATCGAGTGCGCGACGCGCCATGCCACAAGCTGCTGCTCCAACGCTGGCACGAAACGTATCCAGCGTTTCCATCGCCAGCTTGAATCCATCGCCTTCCTCTCCAATCATGTCTTCAGCAGGCACGCGACACTGATCGAAAGCGATCTCTCCGATGGGATGCGGGGCCATTAACGCAGTGCGTTCGATGATGCGAAAGCCCTGCATCTTTGAACCTACAACAAACGCTGAAAGCGCAGGGCGGCCGTCTTCGCGCGTTCCTGTTTTGGCAAAGACAGTGTAGAAGTCGGCAATGGCCGCATTGGAAATAAATCGTTTACGGCCATCGATGACGTATGTTTCACCGTCACGGCGCGCAGTAGTTTCAATTGCTGCAACGTCCGATCCGGCATTTGGCTCGGTGAGCGCGAAAGCCGCGATTGCTTTTCCATGCGCGGCGCGTGAGAGCCAGAAATCGCGAACGTGATCGGGCGCAGCGCGCGCGATGGCGTACGTTCCAAGACCCTGCATCACAAAAGCCAGATCGGCAAGTGAAGAAGAGTAGGCAAGCTCTTCGCGAATCAAACAAAGCGAACGCACGTCGAGCTTCGACTCTGCCACCGCGTAGCTCAAAAGACCGGCGCGAGCAAGCAGGTTTACGAACTCTCTGGCAAGACCTTCGACATCTTCTTCGACTGCGGCACGTGGCTCGATTCCCTGTTGCACAAACTGCGCTACACTTTGCGCCAAGTTGCGATGCTCAGGAGTGAAGAAGGGAAGTTCAGAGATTAGGCGATCCATTTGTTAGCGGAATTTGGCCTCTCTTTTCGCCACAAACGCTTCGTAAGCTTCGCGATAGTCCGGATGCTGCATGCAGATCGCTTGCGCCTGTGCTTCGCTTTCCAACGCAGTCAACAGATTCATCTCAAGCTCGCGATTCAGCATCTCTTTTGTTTTGCCAAGTGCGAATGCAGGCCCACGAGCGAGTTGCTCCGCAAAGCTTCGTGTGGCCGTTGCCAGCTCGCTCGCCGGAACGACACGATTGTACAGTCCGATTCGCTCAGCTTCAGCGGCGCTGACGAAATCGCCCGTAAACAGCATTTCTGTCGCTTTAGCTAAACCGACCACGCGTGGCAGAAGATAAGAAGCAGCCATGTCTGTTCCTGCGAGACCCACCTTCACAAACAGAAACGCGATCTTCGCATCTTCACTCGCGATACGAATGTCTGAAGCAAGAGCCATGCAGGCACCCGCGCCCGCGGTAGTGCCATTCAAACTCGCGATAACGGGCTTCGGCAGCGCGCGGATGTTTTGAATGAGCTCGCACGTCATGCGAGTGAACTCTAGCAATCCCTCCATGTTGCGGCTGAAGAGCTCGCCGATGATATCGTGCACGTCGCCACCGGAGCAGAATGCTCGTCCCGCTCCAGTGATTACGACGACCCGAACCCCACTCTCTTCTCGCAAAGCAGCAAACGTGTCAGTCAGCTCGCGATAGACTTCAAACGTGAGTGCATTGAGGCGTTCGGGCCGATTCAGTGTAATCGTAGCAATGCCCTGCTCGTCGTGTTCGTAGAGAAAGGTGGTTGGTTGCTTCATGCCGGAATTACCGCCATGCCTTCGATTTCCACTTTCGCTCGATCGTCCAGGAGGCCCGCGACCTGGACCAGGACCATCGCGGGGAAGTGTTTGGCCATGTGTTTGCGATAACGTTCGCCGACTTCTTTCGTGCGTTCGCCGTACTCGATCTTGTTCGTGACGTAGATCACGAGTCGCACGATGTTGTCAGGCTCACCGCCCGCCGCACGCACCACTGTAATCACGTTTGCCAGTGCTTTATCGAACTGCTCGACAAAGTCATCGCTGACGATCTTCTGGTAGTTATCCCACGCGATCTGTCCGGCGATGAAAAGCAACCTGCCGCTCCCATCTACGAGCACGCCGTTCGCATAGCCACTCGGCGCACCGAGAGACTCGGGATTAATTAACTTGAAGGACATTGTGAGGACAGGTTACCAGATCCGCGTTTATTCGCGTAAATCTATCGTTTAATTTTACAGCAGCTTATCAAGCCGCGAAGCCAGTTGAGCGGCGAGATTACCGGTGGGATCGAGCCCGCCGATTGGCCCATCAGACATGTTCCCCTGCTTGTCGAGAATCACGATCGACGGCAGTTGGTCCACGCCAAACTTCTTCGAAATCACGCCGTCAGGATCTCGCAGCACAGTGACTTTCAAACCATACTTGTCCGAGAACCCTCGCAGTTGTTCGTCGCTGGCGTAATTCTTCGATTTGGAATCGTTCGACTCAGTGCTGACCCAGTAAACTACCACGCCGCGACTGCTATATTCATCGGCAAGCTTTCGCACGCCCTGGAGCTGCGTTCTGGACAGCGGCAGCCAGGAAGCGCCAAATGCCAGCACGACGATTTCGCCACGAAGACTATCGGACGTAACGGTCTGCCCGTCGATGGAACGCAGCGAGAAGTCAACGCGCTGGTTTGTGGGGTTCTGAGCAAAAGCCATGCAACCGGCCAGCAAAATCATCAATACCGCCAGAGTTTTTTTCACCATCTCTCTCCTTCGCCGAACGCTCTTTTGCGTTCAGACTTGGTGTATTAGATGAGTGCATCCAGGCTTTCGTTGGTCTGAGCTTCGGGAGCCGGTGCGCCCGTCACCTCCTCGTGCAGGGACCTGTAATCATCCCACGTATCCATGTCGCGAGCAATGAAAGGGGAGTCAACGGCGAGGCGTTTGACGTGCGTGCGATGGGCGTCGAGAAAAGCTCTCAAACCGCCGTTTGAGCTTAGATTCAGCAATTCCGGCTTAAAACTGAGATCGACAAGCACCGGATGACCGCCGCGATCCTGCCAGGTTGGTACGACGATTGGAGCGCCGTTTTTCCAGGCTTCGATCACGCTTGCGACGACTGTTGCGGGAACGGCGGGATGGTCCACCAAGGCGATCAACGTTGCGTGGGCTGTCTCTGGAAGTGCACTCACGCCGGCGGCAATCGATGCACCCATTTCGCTAGTCGGATCAGGGTTAATGGCGAATGTCACGCCGGTTAGTCTTCGGCGAATGTCCTCTGCACGATGGCCTACCACCACGACGAT
>DASUYO010000468.1:0-4270 GCA_036377375.1 Pyrinomonadaceae bacterium | reverse complement strand
CCCATACTGATCAGAGGTTTACCTGTATCCAGCGCCAACGCGATTTCAGTGAGTGTTCCGTACATGCCTTCGAACGCGATAATGGCTGACGACGACCAGATGATGATGTGATTGCTCGCCAGGTCCATTGAAGTGGCAATGACGTAGTCGATATACGGATTTGCCGCCGCGGGATCATTCCCTTTCAAAACTCCAATGGTCGTGCCGTCCGCTTCTTTACAACCGCGACAGGCAGCCTCCATGATTCCGTTGTATCCGCCACAAATGATTGCGAACCCGCGATGCGCGAGCTCGGCGCCGACGCGCTCAGCCAACAACAGCGCCCTCTCGGTCGTGTTGTGTTGATGACCTCCGATAATGCCGATTATTGTTTTCATGAAATGATCTAAACCTTAATTATTCACGCTATCATCTTCGCAGAAAGATCAGCGACCCGAATCCAGCCGTTGAGATGGCGTTCTATTGTCAGATACACAAGTTCGGGTGTGACTTCGTCCTTGCATGGACCAGGACAGCCACCATAGTAGAAGTTGCAATTACCAGCATCCAACTTAAAGCTCGGACAATCCAAACCAGTCTGACTCTGAACGGCTACAAATTTTTCATTCATACCACCCCAGATAGCCGAGTCAGTGGAAAAGTATAGACCGACGGTCGGCACATCCAGAGCTGCGGCAATGTGAATGCACGAAGTGTCATTCGATACTATAAGATCGGTACTGCTCAGGTGTGCGGAAAGCGACTCCAGCGACTGGTGCTGTACCAGGCTGCACCGCGTCGGAAAATCATTTCGCAGTTGCTCAGCAACTGTTTGGGCCAGGATCAGTTCGCGCTCCACCTGTCCCGAATACACAGTGAGGTTGAAATCGGTTTGCTTGAGCAGCATGCGACCGAGAGTAATCCACTGCTCGGCCGGCCAGGTCTTAACTTCCTGACTCGCTCCAGTGAAAAGTCCGATTCGTCCAACTGCGGTCTGACTGTGACTTCTATCGGCTACGTAGTGCTTCAACCAGCGACGATCGAATGACATGAGATCGACGCCGTGTGACTTCAGCAAATTCAACTGATCCAGTAGTAGATGCTGGCGTCTGTACCGGCGTGCAATGGTTGAATGATCAAGCTCCCAGAACTCGACGTTGGATTGACTCATCTCCGTCTTGAATTTGAAATAGCCGACGTCGCGAAATGGACCCTCATTACGCAGATTGATTAACAAATCAATCGAATTGCGGGTCAGGAACTCTTTGATCGATTCCCAGTCTCGAGGCTCGAACCGCCGCCACGCAGTCGGCACCGTGCCGAGGAAATTTTCCAACCCCATCCAATCCATAAACTCTCTCGAGTCGAAGACCGGATTATGGATGTGGAAATAACTACAGTTAGGAGCAACATAATCCAAACACTTCAACATCGGCAGAATCCAGATACCATTTCCGATGCCGTTGAAATTGATAATGAGGGCGCGACGTGTATGTAAATACATGATCTCTGTTCTCGATTTATCTTTGGCACCCATTAAGGGCTTTAATGAGGAAGAAGCTATCGGGAAAAAGCATTTAGTAGCTGTCTTAGTATGTGCAGTGAGAAAAACTTTAAAGCTCGAAGCGAGTCGCTAAGGCGCGACGTTAAAGCCCACTGGAATTACTCACGGGGCGTGCTAGTTGACTACGAGGCTCCGGCATTTTAGTTACGAGTGATGGTTATGTCAACGAACACTTTTTGAGGAATCAAAAGTTTTCGCTTGATGTAGTAAAACGATCTAGAAGACGATCACCTTTCACGATACAATTCGCCGGCGAATTTACCGCACTGTTTACATTTCCATATAGAGCGATGACCCAAACTGAGCCCCACCCTCGTATGATGTTCGACCTGAATGCGCGCCGGCAGACGTTCGGGAATAGCAGGTCGATCTGTGTGCCGTCCGGATCAGAAGAATTCTGGGATTGGTATGTTTCGCTGATCCGTTGCGGTGGTGATTACGAGCTCGTTTCAGTGGATGGTGTTGCGCCATACTCACCGCCTACGCGTCAGTGCGCAGTTTGGTTTTCTGGCGGAGTCGAATCCAGCTACACGCTCGAGCAGGTTAGACATCTAAATCCCGATCTTTTACACATCGAAGATTTTCCGCTGTTCTTTGGTGAGGATAGAAAGATCGGACAGATCCACTTTCTCTGCGCAGCCATCGCCGCCTCGCTCGGGTACGCTACGACCGTTATTGGAGTCGAACGTAACGATCTGTTACTCGCTAATAATCCCTTCTCTCATCGCTATGTTGAGCGAAGTCCAGCTTTCGTCGAGGCCTGGTCCAGGTATCAGCCCACTCATAAGCTGGTGAGCGTCTGTAGTCATCTGCACAAGGAAGAGATCATCAGTTGGCTGGTCGAGCATGGCGTAGAGATTACAGGAACGTGCGACACGTACCGGGGTGGCCGTTGGTGTGGTGATTGTTACAAATGCTTTGAAGCGTTCTACAGCGCCAAGGCAGTTGGCATTGATCTCGGGATTCCACTGACGCGCCGAGCTTTCGACACGTACCACTCTGAATACAGGCGTTTTGTTGAATCAGATTTCACTGACAATTTTAACAACGCCTATCAACACTACACGCGCCTTCAGATCATGTACCACCTGCGTTTCGAGCGCGAACGGGATTGCTCTTAACTTCAGACGAGCGTTGTTTGGCAAACGACATTCATATCGTGAGATAAAACTAGATGATAACGCGTGAAGGTCGAGTCGTTGGCCGAACGGGAAGCTCGATAGGAGCTGAACTCAGTACGACGATGTTGCGGCAGCTTTTGATGGGCGAAGTCGCGTGTATCTGGCACCGGCAGTGGTACGACGTGACGCAGATCACATCGGAACTTCAGAAGTTATATGACCTCGGAATTAGAAGCGTACCCGATGGTACGGGCGTTCGAAGCATAGGTCCGCAGGTTGGCTCTGCTTTCATCTCCGAATCGAGCGCGAAAAATTATTTCGCGGAAGCCCAAATATTTTGGAATCAAGTGCGAACCGAAATCTTCGCCAGGTTTGTAAACCCGATCGATGCTCTCTTTGACGCAATCAATGACGTTTGGCCGGCAGGAGCAACGGCGGGAAAGCATGACAATGACACTTTCTCTCTTGGGGTATTCCGTTGGTTCTCGCAGGGTTCGTCACTCAATCCGCATGTTGACACTGTAACCGAATCGCTCATTGCGCCACTCTGTAGAGCTACTCGACTGGCAGCAAACATTTATCTCGATACAACGTCGACAATAAACGGAGGCCATCTCGAGCTCTGGGATCTGAGTCTAACGCCGGATCAATTTGAGCTGGCGAGAGCGCCTGATTTCAGTCTGCGGCGCGAGATGATTGGTCCACCTATCTTGTCGATCTCTCCCGAGCCGGGTGACTTGATCTTGTTTGATGCAGAACGCATTCATGCCGTGTCGACGATCCTTAATGGCACAAGGTTGACGGCTTCTACGTTTGTGGGTTTCAGTCGATTGGACGGTCCGTTGAGTTTCTTCGCCTGAGAAAAAGGAGTCTGAAAGAAGATGGGTCTTGATCCGGCAACTGTGCGAGCGTCGTGCGATAAGTTTCTCTCTTACGATCGTCCTATATCTGCGAAGCAATTGATGCAGCGAATCGCAGACTACGCCACCCCGACATTCGCGCACGACGAGTTTGGTCACGGTGAGATTCTCGATCTGCTCGAGGGACGATTGGCGAGAATCTGCGCGAAAGAAGCTGCCGTTTTCATGCCTACAGGCCGGATGGCCCAGCTCATAGGTTTGAAGATTTGGTGTCAGCAGCGCTCGAACACCGTCGTTGCGATGCATCCGCGCTGTCATCTGGAGGAATCAGAGTCGAAAGCTTATTCCCTCGCCTATGGACTAAAATCAGCGCCGTTGGGTGACGCGTATCGAGTGATGACGCCGGACGACCTGCTCTCGCTCAAAGATCAGGTTGCGGTAATCACGTTGGAAATTCCTCTGCTCGCTCTGGGGTGTCGTCTTCCGTCGTGGTCGGATCTAGTAGAGATGTCATCAATTGCACGAAAGATGGGTATACCGCTTCATGCCGATGCGGCTCGCCTGTGGGAATGTCAACCCTATTACGGCAAACCATACGAAGAGATTGCGAGTCTTTTCGATAGTCTATACGTATCGATGTACAAAGGCCTGAGTGCTATTTCGGGTGGTGCTCTGGTTGGACCACGTAATCTGGTTGACGAAGCGCGGCAGTGGCAGCTTCGTTTCGGTGGCACGCCGCGCATTCT
>DASUYO010000467.1:0-8071 GCA_036377375.1 Pyrinomonadaceae bacterium | reverse complement strand
CCATCACCACGCCCGCAACTACCAGCGAAACCGGATCCGTCGCCGACAACTCAAACAACAACGTCTCCGCAAAGCGTGCGACGACAAACACGGCCGGCAATCCAGCCACAACGCCAATCACCACCAGCATGAACGCTTCACGCAAGATCAACTTCACGACTTCACGCGTGTTTGCGCCGAGCGCCATACGAATGCCAATCTCATTCGTCCTACTCGCAACTGCGTACGAAAGAAGTCCGTAAAGCCCGATGGTCGCGAGCACCAGCGCCAGCACGCCGAAGAATCCCGAAAGCGTCGCCATCAGACGTTCGCGCAACATCGAGCCCTGGACCATCGTTCTGAACCACTCGTAGCTCGTGTCGAGGCCGGGATTCACTTCATTGAAGGCACGATTTACTGAGGCTGTGATCTCGGCTTGCGGCAGCTTTGAGCGAATCAGGAACTGTCTGCTCGCCGCCGGTTGCGGATCCTGGAGACTGGGCAGATAGATCACCGCCAGCGCTCCTTCTTTGAGCTCTTCAAATTTCGCATCGCGCGCGACGCCGACGATCTCGTAGGTAGTTTCCGGCTCGGTTGGCGTCGTTTCGACGACGATTCTGCGGCCCACTGGATTCGTTTCGTGCAACATGCGCGCAAACGTCTCGTTCACAATCGCAACCTTAGGCGCGCTCAGATTGTCGTGCGAACTAAACTCGCGGCCGCTACGCAGCGGCAGTTGCAGTGTTTGGAAGTAATCGAGACCAACGCGATTGAAGGAAACCTGGACTTTATCGTTGGGATTTCCGTCCATCCACACGGCATTACTACGCCCGCCTCCAGTTAGTGGAACAGTGTCTGACTCAGCCACAGCTTCAACGCCGGGTACCGCTTTGACTCGTTCGAGCAATTGCGACTTGAATTCAATGCGACGCTCGGGTGCGATATTCAAACGCCGGAAACTAACGCGCGCGACCAGCAAATTTTCCTGATTGAAACCCGCATCGACCGTGAGGAGCTTGTTCAAGCTGCGCGTGAACAGGAGCGCACTCGCAACCAACACCAACGACAGTGCCACTTGAACAACCACTAACGCGCGTCGCAAAGTAAGACCACGGGCGGCTGCGAGTCCACGCCCTGTGGCTTTCATCACCGCGCTGAGCTCGATGCGCGTCGCACGCAATGCCGGAGTCAAGCCAAACAACAAGCACGTCAGCGCAGCGACTCCCGCTGTGAAACCGAGCACACGCCAATCAGGTGTTAAATCAAGAAAGACTGAATTGACCCCGGTGCCGATCAGAGAAACCAGAAAACTGCTCAGGCCCTGAGCGAGCAGTGCCGCCACTGCCGTTCCCGTCAACGTCAGCAGGAGAGTTTCAACGAGGAGTTGGCGAACGATGCGCGCTCGCGAAGCGCCGACCGCCTGTCGCACAGCGATTTCGCGCTCGCGAGTGCTCGCGCGCGCGAGTAATAGATTCGCCAGGTTGGCGCATGCAATAAGCAACACCAACCCGGCGATGGCCAGCAACAGCCACAACGGACGCTCGTAGTTCTCGCGCAAAGTCGAATAACCGGTGCGGCCTTCGACGGCTTCCAGCTTCGACTCGAGATACTTGTTGACGCTGACAGGCGGATAATTCGGCGGCAGCGTTTCTTGAAAGACCGACGGCGAGATCGATTGCAGTTGAGCGGTCGCTTGTTGGATGGTCCACCCGGGTTTCAAGCGGCCAGTGACCATCAGCCACCAGTTGAAACCAGAGTCGAGTCGATTGGTTTTGCCACTGATAATGGCGTCGGCACAGATCGGCAAAGCAACGTCGAATGTCCTGCCGACTTCGAGTCCGAAGAAACTCGCGGGCGTGACGCCGATGATCTCGAATGATTTATCGTTGAGAGTGACTTTGCGGCCGAGGATGTTTGCATCGCCACCGTATTCACGCTGCCAGAAGGAGTGACTGATAACGGCGCCGGGCGCAGTGCAACCGCGCTGATCGTCGCTGGTCGTCAGGACGCGCCCAAGCTCGGGCTGCACGCCGAGCACGTTGAAGAAGTCGCCACTGACCCAGAGCCCTTTGGCCCAACGGACCTCGCCGCCTTGCGCGAGGTTGAAGTCGTTTCTGCTCCACGCGAGGATGCCTGAGAATCCCTCCTGGTGATCGCGAATCTGTTCCCAAATCGGATTGGTTACCGCGCCGTAAGGAGAAGGCTTGTTGCCGCGAGCCGCTTCCATGTCAGTGAGGCGAACATTGACGAGTTGCTCTGCGTTACGAACAGGCAGTGTCTTGAGACGAACTGCGTTGACCAATTGAAAGATTGCAGTGTTAGCACCGATGCCGAGCGCGAGCGACAACACGGCCACCGCCGTGAACCCCGGATTCTTCCGCAACATCCGCACCCCAAAAGAAATATCTTGAATGATTGAATCCATTTGTGCCTTTTGTACCTTTTGCGGCTCTATTCGTACCGCAGTGCCACGAGCGGATCGACCTTCGTCGCGCGGCGCGCGGGGACGAAGCACGCAACCAACGCCACCGCAAACAACAACACCGCCACTACCGCAAACGTGATCGGATCCTTCGCTGTAACTCCGAACAGCAACGTCGACATCACTCGCGTCAGAGCAAATGCACCAACCAATCCGAGCACGACTCCCACGAGTGTGAGAATCATTCCCTGCCGCACCACGAGTTTCAGTACGTCAACTCGCCGTGCGCCCAACGCCATGCGCACACCAATCTCGTGTGTTCGCTGTGCAACTGAGTACGACATGACACCGTAAATTCCAGTCGCTGCAAGAATCATCGCCAGCGCTGCAAACAATCCGAGCAGCGTCGTGCGATAACGTGGCGAGGCAACTGATGAGTCAACCCAATCACTCATCTTTTTAACGTCCGCGATCGGCTGATCCGGATCCAATGCCAGCACCTCTTTGCGCACGCTGCCGACAATGCTTAATGGATCTCCCTGTGTGCGAATAACCAGGTTCTCCCGGCCATTGTTCCAAGTCGGAAAGTACATCGTCGGAAATGGTGGGGCTCCCAGCGAATTGTGACGAATGTCGCCTACGATGCCGACGATCTCGTAAGGTTCGCCAGACATCATATTGATGAGACGTTTGCCCAATGCCTCTTCGTTCGGGAAAACAGTATCGACGAGTTGTTGGCTGACTATGAGCACCTTCGCGCTCTGCCGGATTTCCTGCTCGGTGAAGTTTCGTCCGCGCAGCAAAGGAATGCGCAGTGCACTGAAGTATTTTTCGTTGACGAGACGAAAGTCACCATCGAACTGCTGATCCGGCCTCACTGGTGGGCGGCCTTCGACCGTGAAGGGAATGTCGCTCAGTTGACCGCTGAGTGGAAGGTCAGTGATGAAACCGACCGCTTGGACGCCCGGTAAACTGCTGACTCGCGTCTCGAGCTGCTGGAAAAAGCTCGAAGCCTTTTCGGGTGTGTCGTACTTCTTTCGGGCGAGATCGAGGCGCATCGTCAACACGTTGTTAGCGTCGAACCCGGGATCGACTCGCTGCAACTCAATCAGGCTGCGGATCAACAAGCCCGCACCGATTAACAACATCACCGCCACTGCACTTTCAAACACGACGAGCAAACTGCGCGTGCGATTACGGAACGATCCTTCAGCACCACCACGCACTCCTTCTTTCAACGAATCGATGAGGTTTACTTTCAGAGTGCGAAGTGCGGGCGCTAAGCCAAACAGGAGTCCGGTAAAAACTGAAATCAGGAACGTGAACGCAAGAACGGTTGCGTCGATCTTTACTTTGGCGGTCGGTGGAATATTGCCTTCGCTCAACGTAACCAGCAACTCAACTCCCCAGGTTGCTAAAACTGCGCCGAGCGCGCCGCCAATGATCGATAGCAGGAGACTCTCGGTGATCATCTGGCGCACGATTCGAAATCGACTCGCGCCAAGTGCGGTGCGTAAAGCAATTTCTCTCTGTCGCGCCGCCGCGCGCACCAGCAATAGATTGGCGACATTCGCGCACGCGATCAGCAGTACGAATCCGACAGCGCCGAAGAGAATGAAGAGCATGGTTCTGCTGCTACCGACGAGTTGTTCACGCAACGAGAGAAGACGGAGGCTCCAGCCGGTGTTGGAGTCGGGATACTGTTGCTCGAGTTGAGCTGCGATCCGATCAGTGTCTGCCTTGGCCTGCGCGAGAGTGACGCCTTCCTTCAATCTTCCGACGGGGCGGAGAAAGTGCGCCTTACGCCACTTCATTTCCGGAGGGCCATCGAAGTTGATCGGTATCCACAACTCCGCCGCTTGCGGCAGTCTCAACGAGGCTGGCATCACGCCGATCACCTCGTAGCTTTTGCCGTCGAGGACGATCGTTTTATTGATGATTTCGGGATCGCCGCCGAAACGTTTTTGCCACAGCGTATCACTGAGCACGACGACCTGATCCTGACCGGGCTTTTCATTCTCGAGCGTAAAAGCGCGACCGAGAGACGGCGCGACGCCGAAGGTATCGAAGTAGTTTCCGGTGACGATTGAGGCAGTCAGACGTTCGGGTTCACCACTGCCCGTGAGATTGACGGCCCCCGGTAAGGTGCCTGAGGCGGCAAACTGTTCGAAGGTTTTGTTCTGACTTCGATAATCAAGAAAGTCGGGCGGCGAGATACTCGCGCGATTGGGCCCGTTGCGAATGTTCCCAAAGACCCACACAAGTCGATCAGGATCCGGAAACGGCAGCGGCTGGATCACAACGGCGTTAACGAGGCTGAAGATTGCCGTATTGGCTCCGATGCCGAGTGCGAGCGCAACAAGCGCAATCACCGTGAACCCCGGACGCTTCAACAAGCTGCGAAAGCCATAGCGGATGTCTTTGATTATCGAATCCATGATTTGGCCTCCAATCCATCCACAGATTCCACAGATTTATTCGTCTGTGTAATCTGTGGATTGCCTTTCACTCATACCGGAGCGCGTTCAGCGGGTTGACGCGTGACGCACGGCGCGCGGGTACGTAACCAGCGAGCATTGCAACCAGCGCCAGAACCACTGCCGCACCAATCAACGTCAGCGGATCTGTCGGACTCAATCCAAACAACTGCGCCGCGATCAACTTCGCACCGAACAGCGCTACGGGCACACCCAAAATGAGTCCGGCCAAAACGAGATAAAACGTCTCACGCAAAATCATCCACGCGATGTTGGCACCGCGCGCACCGAGTGCCATGCGAATGCCGATCTCATTCGTCCGTCGCGCAACGCCATGGGCCATCACGCCGTACAAACCAATGCACGCCAATATCAAAGCCAGCGCGCCAAAGAAACTAACCAACTGCGCGATCAGTCGCTCCTGATTGAGGTTTTCGCGCAGTTGATCGTTCATGGTCGTCACACCAAAGATCGGTAGCTTGTCATCGATTTGATTGAGCATCTGCCGTACTTGGGGTGTGAGCGGTGTCGGATCGGCCTGTGTGCGAATGTGAATGGTAGCGGAGTACGCACTCTCATCCTGGACCTGGAGAATCGGCCGGTAGACTGTTGGCTCTGGTTTATCTCGCGCATCCTCATTCTTGATATCACCGACGACGCCGATGATTTCCAACGGCGCGCCCTTGTTGTCGTCTTCGTCGAATGTGAAACTGCGGCCAATCGGATTCTGATCTTTGAAATAGTGATCTGCGAAACTCTGATTTACGACAGCAACTCGCGTCGATGACGGAGTGTCGCGCACGTCGATGTCGCGCCCGCGCAACAACGGCATTCCCAGTGTTTCGGCATACTTTGGTGCTGCCAGAATGTCTTGCGTCTCCATATCTTCATCGGGCCGTGGTGCATATCCGGTTATTTTTATGCTGCTGGACCGGCGCGTGCCGCTCAACGGCGCGTAAGTCGCGATCGACACATCGCGCACCTGTGGTAGAGAACTCAGGCGATCGATTATTTGCCGGTAGAGTGTGGCGAGCTCGGTTGGCTTGTATCCCGCGAGACGTGGATCGATACCAAGCACCAGGACGTTGTTGCGGTCGAAGCCCAGATCCTCACTCTGAAGTTTCACCAGGCTGCGCGCGAACAATCCTGCGCCGGTGAGCAGGACCATCGAGAGACCTACCTGCAACACCACCATCAGCGACGACAAGTTAAGCCGCATGAAGCCGCCTCTCATCCGGTTCTTCTCTTTCATCGCGGATGAAAGATTTGTGCGGCTGGCCTGCACTGCCGGAATAAGACCAAACAAAACACCAGCGAGGATCGACACGCCAGCCGTGAATGCGAGTATTCCGGCATCTGGTCGCGTATCAAGCGGAGTCCCTTTCGCAACCAGGTCGACGAGTACAATGACTGCCCACTGCGCGAGCAGCACGCCGCAAACGCCGCCAACAGCAGCCAGCAACATGCTCTCTGTAAGGAGCTGGCGAACGATCCGCCACCGCGTTGCGCCCAGCGCCATGCGCAAAGAGATCTCAGCTTTGCGGGCTGCGGCCCGCGACAACAAAAGACTGCCGACGTTTGCGCACGCGATTAACAAAATCAACCCGACGATTGCCATCAGCGTTTGCAAAGGCGTCGAATAGACTCTTCGAAGTCTCGAAATACCACCCTGCCCTTCGACGAGTGTTACGTAGGTGTTGTCAATGCCTTTGCGCCGCTCGTCGGTGAGTTGGCTGCCCGCCTGCTCGGTTAGGAATTGTCGCAACGCGAGATTCGTAGTGGCCTGCGCCTGGGCCATGTCGACGCCCGACTTGAGTCGTCCGATCAACATGAGGAAATAAACCTGATTGTTGGTCAGGTACGATTCGCGCAGCTCTATCTGCGGTTGAAAAGTCAGTGGCAACCAAAATTCGGGCGGACGCCGCACGCGTTCGCCAAAGAACTCCGGTGGAGTGATGCCGACGACGGTGAAGGTAGTTCCATTGATAATGAAGCTCTTGCCTACGACTGAAGGATCGCTGTTCAGCTCCTGCTGCCAGTAACGATGACTGATCACCGCGGCTGGTGGAGCGTTTGGCTTGTCGTCGTCCGGCGTCAGCAGGCGGCCTCGCATCGGACGTACACCAAGAACAGAAAAATAGTTGCCGGAGACGAGCTGTCCGGACGCTCGCGCCGCTGCGGATTGTGAATCAGCCTGGCGTACGCTGAGGCGATCGGGGCCGCTACGCAGTGCGGCTATGTCCTGGAATGATTGATTATGATTGCGAAAGTATTCGTACGAGGCGAATGAAAACCGCGTCCACTCACCGGTTCGCGGGCTGTCTTCAATTGATGTCCCCTCGCCTGTGACGTCAGTGAACAGCACCAGCTCTTCGGGCTTCGCAACGGGAAGCGACTTCAGCATCACTGCGTTGACGAGCGTGAAGATGGCAGTGTTCGCGCCAATGCCGAGCGCGAGTGTGAGCACTGCGATCGCGGCAAAAGCTTTGCGCTTCAGCAACCCTCTCAGGCCATAGCGAATGTCTTTAAATAATGTTTCCATGATTCCTCGATATAAGTCCTACTCGTATCTCAGAGCCACCAACGGATCGACTTTCGTCGCTCTTCTCGCCGGCACGTAGCAGGCGATCAGCCCGACGAGCGCGAGCAACAGCGGCACGACGACAAACGTCAGCGAATCCGTTGGTCCAACTTCGAACAGCAAGCTGCGCATGGTTCGCGTCAACGCGTACGCGCCTGCGAGTCCTAAAACAACGCCTACAACAACCAGCGACATACCTTGTTTGATCACCATCAACAGAACATTACGTGCGCCCGCTCCCAACGCCATGTAAATCCCAATCTCACGTGTCCGCTGCGAGACCGCGAACGCGAGCACACCGTACAAACCGATTGCCGCTAAGAGCAGCGCGAGTGTTCCAAACACACCGAGCAGAACGACAGCGAAGCGGCGCGTCTCGAGCGTCTGCGCCACGCGCTCCTCCATTGTCTTCACGTCGTAAACCGGTTGATTCGGATCGACAGCGAGAACTTGTTCGCGGATCGCGGACGTTAGCGATCGAGGGTCGTTAGCAGTGCGAACCACCAGAGTCGAGCTCGAATAGTATGCGGGTAGGTAGAACGTTCCCTTAGATTGCTCGGTGAGATCTTTCAATTGTGCCGTCGCACAAATTCCGACCACAGTGGCCCATGG
>DASUYO010000466.1:0-5676 GCA_036377375.1 Pyrinomonadaceae bacterium | reverse complement strand
CTTCGATAGCTTTCAAGGTGTTTGCAAACCACTTCTTCAACTGTCCCTTGCCAACGATCCCAAGGAATGCTCCAACCAATCGGCCCTTGAAGTTTTTGCCGTCGCGGACAATCACGACGTCCACGTCGGTCGTGCCGTTGGGCTGCCGCGTTAAGGTGTAGGTGTGACCTGATCGCCCACCCCAGAAGTTCGAATCGGTTGTAGTAAGTACGATGTGTGTGGGATCGGACCAGTCGTAGTTCAGCCGTTCCCAGATACCTCCAGATCCTTCGGTGACGTCGGCATAGTTATTACCCTGCTTATGCACCTTCAGGTACTGATCGGTGCTGTTGCCAAATAGCTTGCTTCGCCCCGGTCCGAAATCGGTGAGCCCGGTAATGAATTGCTCGGGCGTCGCAGTGGTCGTTAGCTTGAAGTGAATTGTGGACATGTCTGCTCCTTAGTCCTCGGTCTTGGGCTGCATGTCATAAACCAGCTGGGCCAGCTTCATCTCTGCAGCTCTTGTCTGGAAGCCATTTCGGAAAGCTGTTTGTGTTAGCTGCTGAAACTCAGTCACATCGACGTGGGAAATGAAATAGTCCGGATCGGCACTCTTGAATACGAGCACTTGACCCGTTTTGTCCGCCTCGGCACGTTGAATGAGTGAAACCAGATCACGAATCAGTTCAGGACCGAGAAGATTCATCGGTGGCGCTGCAATTTCAGCAAAGACAACGGCACCCTCCCTGGTTACGTTGAGCGTCTCGAGATTCGGAAAGCCTCCCTCGCGTTCAGTACTGATTGCTTTCGATATTTTCATTCCATTAACGAATCATTGTTTTCATCCAGTTGGTGTTGAAGACTCGCGAAGTGACGCGAAACCCGCACGCAAGTCAGCCGTGAATTCTTGCGGCTTTTCCCAAGCCGCAAAGTGCCCGCCTTTGTCGTGCTTGTTATAGAAGATGAGTTTCGGATACGCCTTTTCAGCCCAACTCTTCGGCGCCTGGTAGATCTCTTCGCCGAAAGCGCTCACGGCCACCGGGATCTTGATGCCTCTCACATCGAAGAAGCCGCCTCCGGGAGGAAGAGTATGTCGAGTATCCCAGTAGAGGCGCGCTGACGAAATCGCGGTGTTCGTCAGCCAGTAGAGCGTGACGTTGTCGAGAACGTCGTCTGGCGTCAGTCCTTCTGTCTTGCCGTCGAAAGAACGTGCGATCATCTGATAGCTGCGAATGTCATGGTCGATCATCCATGCTGCAAGGCCAACTGGAGAATCGGCGATTCCGTAAAGCGTCTGCGGTCGGTTATTCATCTCGAGAGCGTAGCCCAACCCGTTTTTAAAGAAGTCGGCGAGCTGGTCCCACGCATGCTGCTCGTCCGGCGAAAGACCGGCGGGCGGCGGGCCGCCCATCGCGAGCGCGCGAGAAACATCAGCAGGAACCGTAGCCGACATGTTCGTGTGAATGCCGATTAAACCCGGCGGCTGCTGCAGCGCCATCACTTCGGAAACGGCGTTGCCCCAGTCGCCACCTTGGGCCACGTACTTCGTATAGCCGAGACGTTGCATCAGCGTCGCCCAGGCCTTTGCAATGCTGACCGGGTTCCACCCAGGCGCCGTCGGTTTACCGGAAAAGCCGTAGCCGGGCAAAGACGGAATCACAACATCGAACGCGTCCGCTGCGGTACCTCCGTGTGCTGTTGGATTCGTCAAAGGATCGATGACCTTCAATTGCTCGATGACTGAGCCGGGCCATCCGTGCGTGATGATTATCGGGAGAGCATTCTCATGTTTTGAACGAACGTGAATGAAATGAATGTCGAGACCGTCGATCTCAGTGGCGAAGTGCGGCACTGCCTTCAGTTTTGCCTCGCCCTTGCGCCAGTCGTAATCTGTTCCCCAATAGCGCGCGAGTTTCTGCATCGTTGCGAGCTGCACGCCTTGTGATGCATCACTGACCAATTCGCGTTCGGGCCACCTGGTCGCATTGATGCGCCGGCGCAAATCCGCAAGTTCAGCGTCCGGGAAATTGAATCGAAACGGACGAATAGCAGTCTTGTCAGATGCCTGCTCGGTACCTGTAGCACGTGGTTGCGTCATGGTATTCTCCTTAGTCTCAACTTTCAGATTCGCAAATGCCTCGCGGATGAACGCGGGGCTGAATGCAGCTACAAGGCCGAACATTGAGCTTGTCCTGATAAAGTGACGGCGCGATCTGACGTCTGGTTGTTTCATTGGTGTCCTCAATTCTTTCGGCCATGCTTATCGGCAATTAAGGTGTGTACTTGCTGAAGATGAAGTCGCGATCTTTGACCGCCTGATGGCAGGGAAAGCATGCCTGCATGTCCGCTTCGTCCGTAGGTTTGCCGTTTTGATCAAATGACGAGTATCCCCAGCCGCCGGTCGCGGCGTACTTCTTTGAGTCCTTGACCATAAACTGAAGATAGAACTTCGTGGGTGGTCCAGCCACGAACGCTTGTTCGCGGCCAAAGAGTTTGTTGTATTCATCCGAAGCGGTGTGGCTCCAGGCGATTCGTCCAACAATCGCGCCCTCGGGAAACGGGAGTTTTCCATCTCGATACGCCTTGATCGCGATGTCGTTTCCGATGCCGGCCCGAATGTCGTTGAGGTCTCCAGCCTCGTGGGACACCGTCACAACTTTCCAGTCACGATATCCGGCTGGAATTGTTTTTACGAAGATCGGGGCGGCCTCTTGAGCCTCGGCGTGGCGAGATGTGGTCGCGGTAAAGGCGACAACGCCCGCCAGTGTCGCAACTATCACTACTAAGAAAGTGGTTCGTTTCATATGCTTGTTCCTTTGAATCAACGACAGTAGGTCTCCATCGATTTGATCTGCGATAGAGTTATTGTTGACGATTTAGAATGGAGAGACATCACTTGATGTGAGGCTTTTTCGCTAACCCGATTGGATGTATGGAGACTACCTCTAAGGGGTTATTAGATTTTCGAGGTTAGCGGGGGAATATGAATTTCACGCCGTCCAAATATCCGTGCATCAAACGAGAATGCACCGGGGCCGAGGCAAGCAGTGGCGAGTGCTAACGCTGTAATCCTAAGAACAAGAAAACTCGAAACAACGAAGCCATCCGGGTTTATTATTCCGAAGAAGTGATACGCGACCGCGCCAATAGCAACGATCAAACTGGCGATCGGAGTAATTACTCCCAGCAAAAGACACAAGCCGGCAGCAAAGGAAAACGAAACGACGATTAATGCACTTAAGTCCGGCCATGCGTGGAGAAATTGCACGCCATTGAACATGATTACGCTCGCCACTACTGCTCGCAGTAGCAACAAGCCAACGCCGGGCCACCCTCCTGGAAATGTTGTAAAGAGTCGTTGCAGTGAGATCTCTCCAAACAATGAGTTTTTCAGATTAACTTTAGTGGATTTTTCTGCGAGGTGAATCCGTCGAAGATGGTAATTTTTGATACTGCTTTCGGGTTACTGCCGAAATCCGACAGGTCGACTTTCAGAGCTGAATAATGCCGCGGCGGATGCCAATTGCTACTGCTTCCGTGCGATCGCCGGCTCCTAATTTTTCCATGATGTGCTTGATGTGGACCTTCACCGTTTCTTCCGAGATAAACAGAGCGTTTGCGATATCGCGGTTTTTATTTCCTCCGGCAATGCTTTGGAGCACCTCAACTTCTCGATTGGTCAATGCTTCATCACTCATGTGCTCGGCCAGTTGGGACGCGATCTCGGGCGGAATGCGTTTCTTTCCGGCGTGAACTTGCCTGATTGTGTCCATCAATTCTTTGGGAGGTGAACTCTTTAGCAGGTACGCTCGCGCGCCTGTTTGGAGTGCTCGCTGAATCTGGATATCCCCCTCAAACGTCGTCAGCATTACGATGCGTGCATCAGGAAACTCGGCGCGAATAGCGATCATGGCATCGATACCACTCATGTCTGGAAGTCTCAAGTCCATCAACGTAACGTCGGGTCGATGTTTTCTAAACGCATCAATGGCTTCACTGCCCGATGCCGCTTCTGCGATCAATTCCATATCCGGTTGATTACTGATCAGCGCGGCGATCCCCTCTCTCAACAATGGATGATCATCCACACTAAGGATTCGAATTGCGTTTAGATTCGCCATGCTTTTTCAATTTCGTTGGATCAGTTATGGCCGTCTTCGACGTACCAATCGTTTTAACCAGCTTTCGTTGCTACCGTTCAGGTCGTATGCAATTTGCGCTGGTATAGTAAGTTCAACCTCAGTTCCTGCACCTGCCCGACTCCACACTTTTAGTTTGCCACCAATTTCCTGTGAACGCTCGCGCATGCCGGAGAGTCCCCAGTGTCCTTCTTTTCCTTGTTCGATCACGCTTTCATCGATTCCGACCCCGTCATCTCGCACCAAAACTTTAAAAGACTTCGCTGTGTATTGCATTTCGAGTTCTATTTTAGTCGCATGCGCATGTCGAAAAGCATTGATTAACGCCTCGTGGCCCACGCGGTACACTTCATCACGAATCGCTTGCTTCAATGGACGAGACGTCCCCTGGGCAGTGAGGTTGTAGTCTATTTCCTGCGCGGTCGGGAGTTCCTCTTGAATTCGCGCAAACGCCTGTTCTAATTCGAGCGGATCCGCGGTATTGGCACGCAGCCCACGAACTGCATTGCGTCCTTCCTCGATAACCTGGCCCATTAATTCCAACACGCGACTGACACGCGGCTTTGCGGGAGAGTCGGGTGGCAATTGTTCATTGGCAACATGCAACTGCATCGATGCACTTAGCAACCCCTGGAGAAGCGTGTCGTGCAGATCTTGCGCAATGCGTGTTCGTTCTGCGAGGCGTTGCTCAAACTTAAGGTTTAGTTCTCTCATTACCCGCTGCTGACGGGCCCGAAGTAACAAGATGACTACAGCTACCACCGCGAAGACTAGGACCAGACGAAACCACCAGGTTTGCCAAAAGAACGGCGTGCCGGGAACGATCTTGACAACAACTACACCATTACCGGGCTGAGGCAGGGCGTCGGTGACATTCGGTGGACCATATCCAGGCTCGACCAAAAGCGCCGCGTACTCTGTTCCCAAGTGAGTGGAGTTCTTCCACGTGAGGTCTGGTTCGAGTCTTGTGTATGGCGCGTCATAGAATGGCTGAACGTACCACGCTCCGCTCCTGGCATAGAGAACAATGAGCTGATCGGGGCGAGCGCCAGTGACCTTTCCCTCAATGGTGCCGGTCGTGTCGATTCCGCCTTTATCGGTAAACGGAATCACTGTGAATTCGATTGTGGGCGCACTGCTGCTGCTTTCAGCAGTTGCAGTCAGAACGACGGTCCAACCTCCGAGCAACAAGAGCGCAGCGAGTAATACGGCAGACTTGGGGCCTCGAAATCTCATGTGCCGCTACAGACTAGGACCAGAGTCTATTCCCCTGGTCAATGAGAGGCAAATGCGGAATATGAATGAGATTTGGCGCAAAGCGCAAAGTGCCGGGCTTTCTAACGCAAACAACTAAAGCTCCATCCGACAGTCCCGACAAAGTCGACATTCATTCATAAAATTCCTTCGTAATTGCAGTGACTTCGCGTTACTGGCGTAAAGGCACATACGTTGCAGTCGTCATTCACCAGCAGATTGAATGAATAAGGAGCAACAATGAGAAGCAGCAGCACCCGAACTGACTTAATAACATTAGCACTAGCCCTTGTTACATTAATTG
>DASUYO010000465.1:0-5087 GCA_036377375.1 Pyrinomonadaceae bacterium | reverse complement strand
CGTTCTTGCAGAGATGTGATTGTTACTGAATGACCAGCATCCTCCTTTGCGTGTTCCTGCTGGATACCCGCAAAGATTCCGGCTAACTCTTTCTGCGCGTCTTCCGGTGCGATGCCGGGTTTGATTCGTCCTAAGCCAAAGATGAAGTGAACGGCCCGATTCTGATAGTAACGAGCCGCCGAATTGGGACCGAAGGGGGCCCACACGTCCATTTTGTCGTCAGGAAATTGGAATCCAGCGGGCATGACGCCAACCACTGCATAGCCATTGTTGTCGAGATTGATGCCCTGATTATTTAAAGACTGATTGGGAAAGTAGCGCTGCCAGAACCGTTGGCTGACAACAACCACTCGATTGGCTCCAGCCTTTTCGTCTTCCGGCAGAAATGTGCGGCCCTGTGCCGCGTGTGCGCGCAACAACGGGAAGAGATTGGCTGAGACAGCCGTCGTCATGATGCGTGACGGTTCGCCGTTAATGGTTAGAACGCTCGAAGAAAACTCTACGCCCGCGATTTCTTCAAACGACTTACTCTGTTGCCGCAGGTCGAGCCAGTTGAGATACGAGAGCTCGAAAGGTTCGGGACCTTGTTGGGGATTGACTTCCGTGATGACCATCAGGCGATCCGGCTCCGGGTACGGCAGTGGTCGCAACAACACGCCATTAACAACACTGAAGATTGCTGTAGTAGCAGCAACGCCGAGTGCGAGAATGACCACCGCGATCGCAGTGAAGCCCGGATGCTTTAGCAAACTCCTGAGACCGTATACAAAGTCTTTAAGAATTGAATTCATAGCGATCAATCCATCCACGGATTCCGCAGATCACTCATACCTAAGCGCGACGAGCGGATCGACGCGAGTCGCCCGTCGTGCGGGGAAATAACACGCGAATACACCCACAATCGCCAGTCCGACTGCAACAACGACAAACGTCGTCACATCCGTCGCCGAAACACCAAACAACAAGCTCGACATCAAACGCGTCAGCGCAAACGCGCCAGCAAGTCCGATGACAACTCCCAACAACACGAGTTTCATTCCCTGGCCCATAAACAACCGCAGCACATCCCGAGTTCCCGCGCCCAGCGCCATGCGAATTCCAACCTCGTGCGTGCGTTGTGAAACTGAATAAGCGAGCACTCCATAAACACCCGTCGCAGCCAGCGCGAGCGCGAGCGCTGCAAAGATCGAAAACATGATCGCGTTGAAACGACGAGTTGAAGATTCGCGCGCCAGTATGTCTTCAAACGTCTCAACCTCGGCGATGGGCAGATCTTTGTCGACGGCTTGCACAGCACGGATGATTGACGCCGTCAAAGCTTTGGGGTCGGTTGTAGAGGAACGAATCAACAACCTGGCGTTGCGCTGCGGAAAGCGACCCATGGGCGTGTAGATCCTGATCAGTGGCTTGGCTTCGGATCCGTAAGCCCTCACTTCGGGAACGATGCCGATGATGTAATGACGGTCGCGACCGTCGTACACGATATACTTCCCGATCGCATCCTGATTGGGCCAGAAACGCTGCGCGAGATTCTCATCAACCAACACCACCGGTTTACCTTGTTCATCTTCATCTTTGGTAAACGTGCGGCCCCTCAACAGCGGAATCTTCATCGTCTCAAAGTAATCAGGCGTGATGATGGACCAATCGACGTTGAGTAGCTCGCCTCGTTGAAGCCGGCGGTAACCTTCGGCGCCGATGTCGGTTTGCGAGCCATCAATGATGCCGGGCAGGCCTCCTGAGAGTGTCGCTTTCTCGACGCCGGGTTGTCGTTGCACTGTCTCGAGCACCTGCTGAAGCAACCTGCTGAGCTCTGCGCGATCGCTGCCACGACTGCGCGATATTTGCAGCTCCATCGTGAGCACTCCATTCGGATCGAAGCCGTTGTCGGCTCTCAACAACAGCACCAAACTCTTCACGAGCAGCCCGGCGCCCACCAGCAACGCAACGGAGAATGCAACTTCAGCGACAACAAGAGTGCCGCGTAGTCTCTTACCGGCGCTCTCAGTCGTCGTCGAGCTGCTGTCTTTCAATGTTTCCTGTAGGTCAGTTCGAGATGAACGCAGCGCGGGCAGCACACCGAAGACCAGCCCGGTGAGTAGAGTGGCAGCGATATTGAAGACGAGTACTTTGCCGTTGAGCTCGACGCCGTTCATGCGAGGAACAGTCTCGTGCGCCACTCGCGACAGCACTGGCAGAGTCCATAAAGCGAAGATCAATCCGAGTGCACCGCCGGCGATTGCCAATATCAAACTCTCGATCAACACCTGCCTTATGAGCCTGAATCGCGAAGCGCCGAGCGCTGCACGTACCGCAAACTCTTTACGCCGCGCGGCAGCTCGTGCCAGCAAAAGGTTCGCGACATTTGCACAGGCGATTAACAGCACGAGACCGACTGCTGCGAAGAGTATCTTCAACGCAGTGCCTACGTTCTTCGTGATACTGTCCTGAAGCGACACGACATTGACGACGTTCGCGCCGGCATTCG
Source organism: Pyrinomonadaceae bacterium (assembly GCA_036377375.1). Lineage (GTDB taxonomy): Bacteria > Acidobacteriota > Blastocatellia > Pyrinomonadales > Pyrinomonadaceae > PSRF01. Next base: position 2,599 of record DASUYO010000465.1, on the reverse strand, counting down.
CGACCGGATGTTCCTGGAGTAACTGTTGCGCGATGCGATTCATCTCGTCGCGCGCCTGCGCGATCGTCACGCCCGGCTTCAAACGTGCGATTACGTTTCCACCGGTGCGCACGTCGCGTTCTTTCCAGTTCAATGGACCCATCAGAACCCACAGTGGCGGTGGACCCTGGTGCACGAAGTCCTGACGTGTGACGCCGATGACTGTGTGTGGCTTGTCGTCGAGCAGGATTTCTTTGCCGACGATGTTTGGATCACCAGCAAATCGCTGCTGCCAGAATGGGTAGCTGATTATCGCGACTGGCGCCGCGCCGGGCTTGTCGTCTTCGGCGGTGAAATCGCGACCGAGCAACGGCGTCGTGCGCATTACTTTGAAGTAATCAGCAATAACGATTCTGGCGTCGAGCGCTTCGGGCTTGTCGGTGCCGGTTATGTTCACTCCCCAACCACGAAATGTTGACATGGATTCGAAGACCTGATTGCGATTGCGCCAGTCGACGAAGTTGGGATAAGAGACCTGCCGGTTTTGGACCTCGGGACCTGACTCATTCATCCAAACGATGCGATCCGCTTCGGCATATGGCAGCGGCTTCAGGAGCACGGCATTGATCACGCTGAACATCGCCGTGTTCACACCGATACCCACCGCGAGCATCAACACAGCGAGCGACGTGAAGCCCGGATTCTTCCTTAACCACCTCAGACCATAGATGAAATCTTGAATCATCTTTGTGCTTTTTGTGCCTTTTTGTGGCCTCACTCGTACCTGAGCGCCACGAGCGGATCCACCTTCGTCGCTCGTCTCGCCGGAATGTAACAAGCGATCAGCGCCACCATCGTCAGCAGCACCGCGATCACGCCATACGTCAACGGATCCGAAACCTTCACGCCAAACAACATTTTCGAAAGACTCATCCAGCTCTCGAGATACTTCGTGAGCACATACGCTCCTATCAATCCCAGAATCACGCCCAGAACGGCGAGCGTCATTCCCTGCCGCACGATCATTCTGAGCACGTTGCCGCGATCCGCTCCGAGCGCCATGCGAATGCCAATCTCATGTGTGCGCTGTGAAACTGCGTAAGCAAGCACACCAAACAAACCAATCGCAGCGAGCTGTTGGGCCAGGAGTGCAAACAACGCGAGCAGCTTCGCAAACAAACGTTCCATGCGAAGAGTTTCGTCTGCTTGTTCGACTTGCGTCTTGACGTTCATCAATGGCAGATTTGGCTCGATCTCACGAATAACGCTGCGCACACTCGCGATCATCGCAGTCGGATCGCTCGCTGTGCGGACCTCGAATACGCCGAAGCCCATCGGCCGATCCTGCCGGTATGGGATGTAGACAGTCGGCGGCACTTCATCGCGCTGGCGTGTGTACTTCGCGTCTTTGCAAATGCCGATAATCTCGAGCTCGTCGGGTTTGTCTGTGTCGAAGGTGAAGCGTTTCCCGACTGCGTTCTGGTTCGGGAAGAACTGGTTCGCAAACGTTTGATTGACTACCACGACTTTCGGTGTGTTCGTGTCGTCCTGCGGACGGAACGTACGCCCATAAAGCAACGGAATTCCCATTGCTTCAAGAAAGTTCTCGCGCACCGTATGACGATAACCTTCACCGCTCGGCTTGATGCGCCCTTCCGAGTCAGGCGTTTGGGACAGAGCTTCACGCAGGAAGACATTGCTCGAGCTGGAGCTCTGCGACAGCAATGCCATACGCGTGAACGTAACGGCTTTCACACCCGGAACTGTGTCGAGTCGCTCGCTGATCTGCGTGTAAAGCTGGCGCAGCTTTTCGTCTTTGTAGCCGATGAGTGAGGGCTGAATTTCAAACAGCAGCAGGTTCTCCGTATTGAAGCCGGGATCGACACGTTGCAGATTGAGCAGCGTGCGCACGAATAGTCCCGCGCCAACCAAAAGCAGTAGCGATAACGCTACTTGAAACACGACCAGCCCGCGGCTTAACAGCGAGCGATGAACAGCACTCGATGCTCGTGCGCTATCTTTCAATGTCGGCGTGAGATCGACTCTGGTGGTGCGCCATGCCGGTGCGAGTCCGAAAACGATTCCGGTGAGCAACGACAGCGCAAGAGTGAAACCGAGCACGCGCCAGTCGAGTCGCGGCTCGAGCGCATTCATACCGCGCCCGCCCCAAAGACTCACGGCCAGCAGTCCATCCTTGATCCAGATCGCAAAGATGATCCCTAACAGTCCGCCCAAAACTGAAAGGAGCACACTCTCGGTCAGCAGTTGCCTGACGAGCCGCCAACGACTGGCTCCGAGGGCCAAACGAAGACCAATCTCTTTCTGCCGTCCGGCAGCACGCGACAACAGCAGGTTCGCGACGTTTGCGCATGCAATCAGCAGCACCAAACCGACGACGCCGAGCAACAGATAAAGTGAAGGAGCGTAATACTTGCGCCGAAACATCTCACCCTGCCCTCCGGGATCCGCATAGAATCGTGGATACTGCTTCGGATCGAGATCGCTGACTACGTTGCCGCCGCTCGCCTTCGCCGCAGCCTGTCGCGCTGCGCGATGTTCGACGACCGATTGATGAAATGTATTCTCCAACTGGGCCTGCGCTTGCTCGGGAGTGACGCCG
>DASUYO010000464.1:0-7031 GCA_036377375.1 Pyrinomonadaceae bacterium | reverse complement strand
TTCATGGCAGTGGCGGCAATTTGTTCGGACAAGTTCGGTTGCTGAGCCACCGAAGGTACTGCGCTTAGGATTAGTAAAAAAAAGAAAATAACGGTTTGTTTGATTTTCATGCTCAAAGCTATGCTCATGCTTCCCCACGGTTTCACTCCGATAGGAGTGGCATGTTTATAGATCACCACCGGCTTTGCTACACGCTGCGATCGCTTTTTGAAACGCGGCGGTGCAGTTGGTAAGGCCATCGCTCCTGGCGCCGTAATTGGTGATCAGGAAAGTTCGATTAGGAAATACCGGAGGCTTGATGCGAGCCAGTATTCCCGGCATTACAGATCGCCACGGATCGTCTTCAAGTGGCGCGAAGCCAGATGCGCTCGAACCGAACAGCCGAGGGGCAAGAACCGTCGCCGCTCCTCCGGTTACCAAGGATTTAATGAAATTGCGCCGTGTAGTCATTCCAGCTTATTAGTCGGAGTTGGTCATACCACGCGAAACGAGATGCAATTCGTCCTATTGATGAAAAACTTACTGTATGGAATATTTTGACTGCCTGAGCGGCGAGATTCTGCCGTAGACGCGATTGACTGTCAACCGCAATTCCCTGACCAATTTTGGGACAGCTAGAGAATCAGGTCAGACCAAGTCCGTAAGTTTCGTGTGGTTGGTAGTGAGTGCTCGAATAGATCCTAAAAGGTCATACAAGTCCTATAGCTTAAACCGACCCTTACCGACCCATCCAACCACCATCAACAACAACGATGTGGCCGTTGACATAATCGCTGGCGGAGGAACTCAGGAATACTGCGGCGCCCGCAACGTCGTCTGGTTCACCCCAGCGCCCGGCGGGAATGCGTTCGAGGATTTGGCGATTGCGGGTTTCATCGGCTTGCAGGGCGGCGGTGTTGGTGGTCCGCATGTAGCCCGGGGCAATTGCGTTGACATTGATTCGATATCTAGCCCACTCGTTGGCGAGTGCTTTCGTGAGTTGCGCAACACCGCCTTTCGACGCTGCATAAGCAGGAACCGTAATACCACCCTGAAAGGAGAGCAGCGATGCAATGTTGACGATCTTGCCACCGCGCTCGCCCTCGATCATGTGCTTGCCTGCAAGTTGACACAGGCGAAAGACGCTGCTGAGGTTTACTTCCAGGACAGCTGTCCAATCTTCTTCTGAATATTCAACTGCGGGCGCGCGCCGAATTGTTCCGGCGTTGTTAACCAGAATGTCGATGCGTCCAAAGTGATCGAGAGTTTGTTCGACAAGATGCCGTGCTGTTTCTGATTTTGAAAGATCGCCAGTTACCGAGTACGCCTCACCACCTGCAGTTCTTATGTGGCCGCAGGTCTCATCCGGCGACCGCGTATTGCCATGACATGCGACTCGAGCTCCCGCTTCTGCCAAAGCAACTGCGATCGCGGCGCCGAGTCCGGTTGCCGCACCGGTTACGAGAGCAGTGCGATCGTTCAGTTTAAATTGATCGAGAACGGAGTTCATTTTTAGATCCAAAGCGTAACTCCGGGTAAAAAGGGAGAGTGGGCGAGGGGGCGACGCTCTCACCCACTCGCCCCCTCGCCCATTCGCCCACTCGCCCTAATGCCCTCGCTAATCAGTGCAGAAAGTCTTCACGCAACGGAGAGAAGATGTCGATCAGCACGACCTCTTCGTCCATCATAGTCGCTCCATGCCAGCAGTTTGATGGGAAGTGAAGTACGTCACCCGCGTTTGCGATTTGCTCCTTGCCTTCAATGAAGAAGCGCACTCGTCCGCGCTCGACGATAGTCATCTGCTCGTGTGGATGATCGTGTTCGGGGGTTACCAGAAACGGACTGAAACGAAAGCGGCAGATCATCATCCTATTGCCCACAAACATCTGACGTTGGATTCCATCTGCAACGCGCTCCACCGGAATCGTAGACCAGTTCAGATGTTGCGGCACCCTGCCATGGCCATTGCGGTTCGTTGGATCCTCTGGTAACCCTGTAGACATCTCAAGTTCCTTTACTTTTTGTCACTGACTGCTTCCAAACCGGAACCACTCGCAGCGTATTCGGGTTGCACATTCACGACGCCGTAAAGCCGGTCTTCACCTTCCTTAATTGCAGCCATCATCCAGAGAAAATTGATTTGACCTCCCGGCGCTGCGACGTTCGGGTGATAGCCTTGGGGCATCAACACGCAATCGCCTTCGCGTACAACCTGCACGAGTTCAGGCTTGTTTGGATTTGTGTAAACAAACTGCACACCAAAGGAAGGGGCCGGCATATCAATGAAGAGATACGCTTCTTCCAGCAGTTTGGAATGTTCATGAGGAGGCCACGACGTCCAATTACCTGGCGTCGAGAAAGTCACACCTGCCATGATTCTTCCTGCTTCAACGTTCGCTCCAATCAATACATTAAGATCCCGCTCGGCCGGCGGTTGGCCTGCGATCAAATGCAGACGCGGGTTCTGCCGCACTTCCTTGTAAGACACAAACTTGATCGGATATCGCTTTTTAACAGGGGCCGACACTTCTGCCAAATCACATCCTTGTGCACCCGGCTTTACTTCAATGTCGGAATCGCGCGGAACATAAAGCGCGTCGTACTGCTCGAGTTGAAACGTTTCATGGTCCGCTGACACTGATGCACTCCCGTTCAAACAAATCAATCCGATCTCGTGGTCCTTACTATTGAATTTTTCGGTCGCGTCTTCCGCCGACAATGTGATTCTGCCGTAGTGCAGATAACGCGCGGCAGTTGAACCTGGCGCTACGGCCGTGCGCCGGCCCTTACCGATGTGAGTGTGCGGCACAAAACAAGTTTCTTGCGTAATTGGGTTTTGGGTTATGTCCTTACTCATTTCCTGACTCATTTGCTCTCCCCTTTAGATCTCAAATTTCAGATCTCAGATCTCAGAAAGTCGTCGCTCATCCATTTGAGATCTGAGATCTGTGATCTGAAATCTGAAGCGCCATTCGATATTTAAGCGGGCTTCCCTTTTCTACAGTTATGGTCTTCGCTTCAAACATCAAGTACAGCGGTATTGCGCCGTGCACTCCACGTCCGAGCGGCGCATTACCTGAAGCCAGCACTGACGTAGTAAAACTAAACGTAGCATCGGAAAGTTGCGCTGAGAGTGTCCCGGCTGCTGAACTAAACCGATCGATTCTAGTCTGCCCATGTAATTCAGTTTCCAGCTGACCGTAACTACTCGGCACAGCCATTTGCCAACGGCGAATGTTGACAGGTCGATCAGAACTTAAGATCTCTTCACGGCTGAAGGTGTCGTTATCGATTTGCCACACGACGTCGCTAGTCAAACCAACATCGATCCATTCACCTGACTTGCCGCCGACCAGTGCCCAACGACTCCAGTGCGCACGCAATGATTTGCCATCTGAAGATGGTTGAATAGCATCGGCTCCATCCGCCGCAACAACCTTGCGGCCATCTGACAGCTCCACAAATGGGACCAATACTGGAAACGTTTGTTCGACCGGAGCAGCAAATCCCGGCAGGCCATGTGGAATAGGAAGATAGTCGGACAAACCTGGCCTTGGGCCAGTTGTGATTGGCAGAGCGAACCGCATATCACCTTGTCGCACCAGCCAAACTCCCGCTTCTCTATCGGGAGCTCTTCGAAAGTATTCGAAACGATTAACGAGACCAAGAGTGGGAACCGCTGGAAACTTCGTGATGCCTTCTCTGTTGAGCGCTTGAATCACTTTGGTGTGCGAGTTTGCGAGTTTTCCAAAGAAGCCAGTGGTTTGTTGCCACTCTCGCTCACGGGTGATGTACGAGTAGTTGCCTTTACCGAAATCGAAGATCGACAAGAGATGAGCATCGTCTCGATAGTCGTGCCGCAGATAATTCCATGCCTGGTGGTAAAGCGCGGCAATCTCAGTTAACGGCGCCGGTCGGAACTCCGCATGTTCAGCCAAAAAGCCGGCGATCTCAGGAGTGTCGAGATAACTGACAACTCCCTGGCTGCGCCCCCAGTTGTAACCGTATCCATCCTCCGACACGACGTCCCACCAGAGTCGCATTTGAGCTTTCAATGAAGGACGGAGCTTTTCAAGGATGTCTTTTCGACCGGCGAGCTCAGCGGCTTCCCAGATGTACCTCGCGTATTCGTTTGAATATCGATCGTAGCGCCCCGTTGGCGGCGAATCGTCAGCGTAGATATGTCCGGTAGTGAATTGAATTGCCGCGCGGTCCAATAGTCGATCAATGAAAGCTCGATCAGTTGAAATGCCAAGATCGTAACTGATGCTCGCGATTCGAGCAGCAACCCCGAGGTAGTTGTCAGGAAGATTTATGACGTGGTTTGTCTTGGGATCGTAGAAGCGTTCAGGATTGAGAAGCGAGCGCCACGCCTTCTGTTGCTCTGGTGACAAACTCAACCATAGTGAATTGGTCTTAAGATCGCGGCCGAAGTGACGAAGAGCGAGCGCCGCATACAATTGAGAAAAGGCCTTGCTTCCGGCGTGTGCCTCAATGAGTCCAATCTGACCGACCCATTTCGCGAGGTCACGCCCGGCCAGTTCATGTTTTCCGCTGATCTCTGAATATGCAGCAAGAGAACGCATGAACGTTCCCCACGAAAACTCCCCGGTAGTGGGAACGCCGAGCACGCGATCGGGAGGTGGGTTGACCGTTGCGATTGCTCCCAGGTGTGCTGAGAGTTCTTTGTCAAGAAAGTTTTCGACCTCGGAACGAAAACTATCGACCTGTATTGAGTCCTCAGGGGCTGTTGATAGTTTCTGGGCAGTTACACCCTGACTGATCAACAGCCCGGCGAGCACCGCTAACCCTGTTTTGTAAAAATTTGTCTTCAATCCTAACTCTCGCAAATTCGATCCGGACTTTGAATCCCACCGATGCCGTCGGTGGGATTCGCGCTTACATCAGAACGTCAACTTCAGACCAAACTGAATATTACGAGCCGGTCCTGCAGTCGGGATCCCGAAGCCGCCAGTCGTTCGCGTCAAAGCCGTCACTCTGTAGTTCGCGCGATTGAACGCATTGAACATGTCTGCCTGGAAGCGAAGTTTAAATCTCTCTGAGAGGCTGAACTGCTTCCGCATTGAGAAATCCCAGGTTTGCAGATTCGGTCCCGGAACCATCCCTACACCGCTGTTGCCGCGTCGATCCGGCGGCGCAGCTGCAAATGCATCGGGGTTAATCCATCCGTTGCCGCCAGGATTAGGAAGCAATACTGGTCCGCCAAGATATTGGGCTCGCCGAGTGCCGATTGCTGTGTTCGCTAAGATTGTAAAGTATGGGCCACTCTGATAGCGCGTGATGCCGCTGATCTCCCACCCCGAGAGCACAGCGCCACCAACACCCGTCATCTTGCTGAAGAACGGCACACGATAATCATACGTCGTAACAAAGATGTGCCGTCGATCAAACGTTGCAAGGCCATAATTTGTGTGGCGATTGAACGGATCCTCCCCGGCGTCTATGTTATCGCCGTTACCACTTGTGTCGGTTAGCGCTTTCGAGAACGTGTAACTTGCGGTGAGTTCAAGATTGCCTTTGCGCTTTGCGGCATATAACTGCAGACCGTGGTAGTTAGAATTGGCGTCTGAAAGCCGGTACAGGATCTGGGTAAATCCTTTATACGGACGAAGCGCATCGGTTGTAACACCGGGATTTGCAAGGATCGTTGAAAGCACTGGCTGATTCAAATCCGGTTGCCTTATCAAGTGTCGGCCGAGATTCCCTACGTAATTGGTCTCAATGAAGAAGCCGCGAGGTAACTCGCGCTGCAAACCAACACTGAAGTTCATCGAATAAGCGATATTCAGATCAGGATCGATCGAGTTAATTGAACCCAGCAAAGCGGCGTTCGCCGGAGTTCCGCCCGAGGGATTAGCCAGATTGCCATTGCTGAAGCTTGGCGTGCTTACAAATGGTGGTACGTTGACCTGCGAGAAAATCAAATTCCCTTCTACCTTGTCGTAGTACATACCAAAACCACCGCGGATTACAGTCTTATCATCGTTGAGCGGAGCAAAGGAGAATCCAAAACGGGGTGCGAGTCTGTCTGCAGGTTGATAGAAGCCAAGAGGGGCTCCCGTCGGAACCAGAGCCAGCGCAGCATCAGACGCAGCCACGCGTCCACGTTCATCAGCTGGAATTCCACCACCGGCTCTAACTAATCCATTAAAGCGATTGCCTCCCTTTGTTAGATCGATTGTTCCGTTGGGGAGCACGGTCACAGCATTTGCCGGATTGTAAAGATGAGGGTTAAAGCTCGCAATGTTATTCGCCTGCGTATAAGTTGGACCGAAGTGGTAATAGCGGGCGCCCAGTTCGAAACTCAGGTTCTTTCGGGCTTTCCAACTATCGTTGACGAATCCTTCGATTTGATTGAACCGGAAAAAGCCAACCGGGTCATCATTTGCTTCGCTGTAAGTACGGAAATTACCCAGCAGCGCATCAGCAAACGCATTGCCTGTGGTTACGGCGCCATTCGCGGCGCCGGAATTAAACGAAACGTTGCCGGTGTAAATGGAGCGACCATTTTGATCCTTTCGATTTCGAACGATCAGTGCACCGGTCTTCAAAGTGTGTTTTCCAAAAATCCAGGTAACGTTATCGCTTAAAGAAATATCAGTGGTGGGTGAGAGCAAAGAACCATTCGGCCCGTTAAAGTTGGCCATGGAGCCATTGCCGGAGAATGTGACGTTCGGAATACCGTTGTCGAAACGGCCACCATTGAATAGTTGTGGATACGTGAAGTGAAATGTGTCGCGTTTCCAAAATTCACCAACCGGAGGAATCCGTTGACCGTTCCACGCCGCGTTTGCTTTTGCTTCATTGATTAGATTTGGGGATATCAAATATGTGTAAGAGATCTGATAGCTGCTCCCGGGCCGCAACCGATTGGTTGGAATTGTTGGCAACTGTGAATTGATAAACGTGCCAAAGGGATCGATCAGATCGTATTTGTCTTTCAAGTAGCGCCCATAGAGACTATGTTTGGAGTTGATTCGATAATCAATTCGGATGTTGTCTTCACGATAATCAAACGGGTTTGGCTGCTG
>DASUYO010000463.1:0-22201 GCA_036377375.1 Pyrinomonadaceae bacterium | reverse complement strand
CTCGCCCATCAATCGAACATCTCGAGCGGCGAGCACCAGCATTACTTCTATGGCGCGACAGCAACACTAACCGTCAACACAGGCGATACGCTGATGACGTATGTGTATTTGGATCCGGCAAACATTCCCAGCGAGATCATGCTGCAATGGAACGACGGCAGTTGGGAGCATCGCGCCTACTGGGGTGCAAACAATATTGGCTGGGGTGTTAACGGTACCAATAGCCTTCGCTTCATGGGCGCGCTGCCACCCTCAGGACAGTGGGTGAGACTACAAGTGCCGGCGAATTTAGTCGGACTCGAAGGTCGCGTGTTAAATGGCATGGCCTTCACGCTTTATGGCGGTCGTGCGACTTGGGACCATGCAGGAAAATCCTCAACAGCACCGACACCAACTCCAACGCCTACGCCAACTCCAACACCGACACCTACGCCAACTCCAACACCAACTCCGACGCCCGCGCCGGGCGAAGTTATTTGGGTTGAGGATTCGACACCGGCGGGAGCAGGCTTAGATAGCTCAAGTGGTGATGGTTGGAATTGGGTGAGTACGAATCCAACGCCATTTTCCGGCAGTTTCGCGAATCAATCGAACATCTTCAGCGGCGAGCATCAGCATTACTTCTATGGCGCGACAGCGACATTAACTGTCAACACAGGCGATACGCTGATTGCGTATGTGTATTTGGATCCGGCAAACGTTCCCAGCGAGATCATGCTGCAATGGAACGACGGCAGTTGGGAACATCGCGCGTACTGGGGTGCAAACAATATTCCGTGGGGTATTCCCGGCACCAATAGCCTGCGCTTCATGGGCGCGGTGCCATCTGCGGGGCAATGGGTGAGATTGGAAGTACCTGCAAACTTAGTTGGACTCGAAGGTCGCGTGTTGAATGGCATGGCCTTCACGCTCTATGGCGGCCGTGCAACCTGGGACCATGCAGGAAAAGCCACACCAGTAAATGCGCCGTCGACTTTCGAATGGGCCGACTTACTGAGCGAGCTGTGGCTAAGTTTGTTGTATTGAGTCTTGCGCCCATGCAAGCCAAAGCTTGAACCGGCTTTGCCCTTGCTCAAAAGTCGGACGTTGGGCTTGGACACAGTCAGTACAGGGAGCGGTAGCGACCTGGTCAGTGATCAGCATGCGATATTTCCTACCTATTCTTAACTCCCATCGTTGACCAGGTCGCTACCGCTCCCTGTACTGACTGTGTCCAAGAATAATTTCGGACTTTTGAGGCAAAGCTCCTTTGCGTCAAAAAATATTCTCAGCATAAAAGCACTTTCGGGCGAAGCCGGATAAAGTAAACATCGCGGCCAAAATTGTAATTTCCGGTCCCGTTATGAGAATGATCTCGCACCGATCGTTTTTCTACGCAGCCGACTCTTGAGAATAATTCGGCACGCATCAGGCCGAGGCGACTATTTTCACTCTAAGTCGCATAATTGGATTGGTTCACCAGCAAGGTTGCTGCTGTCGCGCGCTGTTTTTGAAGCAGCGCGTCGACAGACCATGCTCCCGGCCCAACCAGCAGCAGGAAAACACAGTTTAGAAGTTGGGCATATTCGGAACGTATCTCGTGCAGCACCGCCCAGAAACCGATTTGCGGTGGCACCGGTGGCAGCGGCAGCGGAGAGGTTCCCAAATACAAAGGAATCTTTGTCGAAGCCATTGCCACGATCATCTCGATAATGAATGGCACGGCAATTAGCCGCGTCAGCAAACCACTAAGCAGTAAAATCCCACCGATGATTTCTAACCAGCCATCGGCAGTCGCGGTGAAATAGGGCGCTGGAAATCCGAGTTTGGTAAAGCGGCCGACACCTTGATTTGGATAGACGAATTTAAGGATGCCCTCCCATACGAACACCGACCCCGCCATTAAACGGATCAAAAGGGTCGCTCTGGGACTGTCTACCGGCGGATTGAGTAACCAGTTGCTTAAGTTCTTCATGTTGTCTCTTCCCTCCTTATTGCAAGTTGCTTTCGGCTATACAGACCTGAACCTCCGTGAGAATATGCCCCGAACAATTCCCGATCATTGAGCGGCATAAAAACAGACGTCGGTCAGTCTTTGTAGTTAGGAGGCGCGGGACCTTTGTCGTCGTCAGAGCAAGACAAAGTTGTTCGGTTTGAGGAGATTGCGTTGCCGCATCTGGGCGCCGCATACAACCTTGCCCGTTGGCTGGTACACAACGAACACGATGCTGAAGACCTGGTGCAGGAAGCTTACCTGCGCGCACTCAAGTTTTTTTCCGGCTATTACGGCGGGAATAGTCGAGCGTGGCTGCTGACGATAGTACGGAATACTTGTTACACCTGGTTGCAAAGCAATCGAGCACTCCGTGAAGCCGAGCCCATCGAGGATAATCTCGACGAGATAGGTTTGGATTTTGCGGATCCCGAGGTGCTGCTGCTACAGCGAGCCGACTCGCAAATGGTGCGGAACGCGCTGCAGGAGTTACCGGTGGAATTTCGCGAAGTGATGGTGCTGCGTGAAATGGAAGAGCTCTCATACAAAGAGATAGCTAACGTCGTTGACATCCCGATCGGAACAGTCATGTCTCGGCTGAAACGTGGGCGCAGACGACTGCATGCGCTACTCGCGAATCGCATGGGAAAGGAGGCAGGCGTTGAGTTGTCAGCAAACGCGTGAGTTGATTCACGGCTACATCGATGGTGAGTTGGATCTGGTGAAGAATGTGGAAATGGAAGAGCACCTAAACGATTGCCAAACTTGCACGCAAAGGTATCAAGGGATTCGCAGTTTGCGATCAGTGGTCGGTGATAACACCGTCAGATTTGAGCCCACCGCTGGTTTCGAACGGCGTTTGCGATCCACTCTGCATCGCCAGGGCGAGTCGCGCCCTAAACCCACATTTCTTCGTTGGCAATGGATACTGGCCGGAACGTCCTTGCTAGCCGCGCTCTCCGTTATCTGGGTGCTCGCGGGAATTCTGCGCCGGCCATCGACGGGCGACATAGTGGCTCAGGAAATCGTTTCCAGTCACGTGCGTTCCTTAATGGCGGATCATTTAACCGATGTTCTGTCTTCGGATAGGCACACGGTGAAGCCGTGGTTTAATGGCAAACTTGATTTCTCGCCGCCAGTGAAGGACCTGAGCCAGCAGGGATTCAGCTTATATGGTGGGCGGCTCGATTACATCGCCAATCGCCCGGTCGCGGCGCTGGTCTATCAGCGTGGGCAACATTCGATCAATTTATTTGTATGGCCATCAGACGGAACGACGGCTGAAAAAGCATCTGTGCATCAGGGTTACAACCTAATTCGCTGGTCGAGTGAAGGCATGAGTTATTGGGTCGTTTCGGATCTTAACCTGGCGGAGCTTCAGCAGTTCGTCCAATTGCTTCAGGAGCAAAGTCAAGCCAGAGTCGGGCGCTAGCGCTTTGTATTTTCCTCACTATTAAAGCTTAAAAGTAGCAAGAGTGGCGTCGATGAGCATGAAAAGTTCAGCTTCCACGTCACTCGGCAAGTCGTCGTGAGTCAAACATTCAACGACTCCCGTTAGATCAATCAGTTTTACAATCAATCGCCACTTGGCAGGCAGCTTTCCGCCGTGTTCAACGAAAGCGCGTGAGAAATATGGTTCGCGCAAAGGTCCATGTTCATAGCGAAGAAAGTGACCAACATCCAGCAGCGGTGAGCCGGAAAATGCCATCTCCCAGTCGAGAATAGCAGCTACGCTCCACACCCCGTTTTCCTCACGCACTAAAATGTTCCGATTGCCAAAATCGTTATGGACCAGGCTACACTCATCTTCGAGCGACGGCAGAACCGCTGCGTACGACCAGATGAAGTCGTGGAGACGATCAATGAGTTCTGCGGACGTGCGTCGCTGCAAGACAGGTGACGCGAGAAAGCGATCGAGAATTCGCGGTATCGGATCTGGTCCTTCGATAAATCTTTCACCCAACACAAGCGCCGAAGAAGCTTCACTCGACAAAAGCGCGCCCGGAGCAGAGAAGCGAAAACGACCAATGGCGGCCAGTGTTTTGCCAACACTCGCCGCAGCTTGTTGAATGGCGTCGAGATTATTGGTTCGCTTTAGCTGCTGAAAGGTTATTCCTTCGATGTACTCGATTAAAGCGAAGGCCGGCGATCCGTCCAGCCCTCCACTTTCAGCATGCAAGATTTCGGGAATCGGAACGTGTCGACGAATGAGATTATTAATTGCAACTTCCTTGTTGCACGCCGTAGCACCGTCACGGTACAGGCGAAGGACCACAGGATTGAAGTCCGGCTCGAAATGAATCTTGAGATTGGTATTGATTAGCCCGCCGGGGAGAAGTTCAACGGAATCTATTTTACGATTCGGAAAAGCGGCGCCTACGAGCTCCTTTACGTTATGCAATGGAGTTTTCACGTAATAGAAAACTTAATGGTCGTGACGCAGGATTCTCGCTGTAACTTTGCCGATCGCTTCAGATGCGTCGAAGATGTTTCTCACCGGCAGTACTTTCAGGAGCCGATGTTCTCCGACAGCATTTAAACCGGCTGACGCCATACAGCCACATTGTGAACAATCAGGCTCGCCACCAAACTGGCATGGTTTGATCTTAGTCGTAAGATCTGCCGTGAAGTTCACAGTTGTTCGAGCGAAGATGCACTCGGCGGGCGACTTGGGCGGTTTGCGAAATCCGGCGACAACAGTGTCGGGTAAATACGCTTTCGGGAATTTCCGCCGCAGCGGTATCAACTCTGCCAGCACATTCATTCTTTCACTCGCAGAAAGGTTTTCCTCCGTCTCATCCCCGACTTGAGGAGTGAAGAAGCTGAACCAGATCTTTTTAACCTCTGGTCTGGCTGACCAAAAAGACAAGAAGCTTTCGAAATAGCGATCGCGTCCAGTCATCTGACGCGTGATCGTGCAATGTATGTTGACGCGATGGCCTTGAATGTTTTTTAGAATTCGTTCGTAAGTCGCCGGTTTACGCCGTTCATCGTGTTCCTGCTGAAGGCCATCAACTGAAACTGACAACGTAAGATGTTTGATTGTGGACCATGCACTTGGAATCGGACGCACCGCACTAGTGACTACTTGCACGCCGACGCCCATCTCGCTCAAGCGTGGCAGCAGAATGTTCAGCTCACGAAATCTTACTAATGGTTCACCGCCGACAAGGGAAAGATGTAAGGGACGATACCGTCGTACAAGATCAATGACGCCATCGATGAGCTCTGTTTCCTTGCGATCGGCGAGTGAGCGCAATGGTCCAATAGCGCCCAGGTGTTCCGGCTCGTAGGCGTAACAACCCGGACATCGCAGTGGACATTCCCGCGTGATCTCAATGGACATGGACGGATAGTACCCGGTGAGAATACGCCCCCAAGCCTGGAAGATTTCCGCCCTTTGCATCTAGTGGTCCTTGTCTGGTTCAGCTCCCGATGAACTTACAAAAAAATTGTGTCTTTTTTACTACCTTACATCAGAGCTGCACTTAGACGTCAGATCCCGGAAGCAAGTGGTATCAACTGATTTCCCGTTTCAGCCATGAGCGCGCAAAGCGCCACTCACGCTGAACTGTCGTCGACGATAGACCCAAAATTTCGCCAATCTCTTCCAGGGTGAACCCCCCAAAGTAACGAAGTTCCACGATCGTTGCCTTGCGTTCATCAATCCTGGCGAGCTTTATTAGAGCTTCATCAAGCATAACCAGATCTTCAGACATTTCGATCGAGAGGAATGGGACCTCATCTACATTGACATGTTCGGCGCCCTTTCCGCGCTTTGCCGCTAACCGTTTGCGAGCGTGTTCGATAAGAATATTCCGCATTCGCCACGCTACGATCGCGTAAAAATGCTTTCTGCTTTGCCAATCAATCGGTTCATCCACAATGAGGCTTGCCAGTGCTTCCTGTACCAGAGCGCTTGTATGCAGTGAGCGACCAGATCGCTCCCTGATCATGTATGCATGCGCAATTCGCTTTAGCTCATGATCAACCAGTGGTAGCAGCTTCGCCAGAGCTTGCGGATCGCCTCGACTCCAGGCTTTCAGTAGGTCAGTAATTTCGTGCGTCTGGGGCATTGGATGATGGGCACCCAAAGCAGGCTCATACGGAAGAAAGGCCTGAATGCGACATATCTTAGCAGCAACCCTCTCGCATTTAGCCAGATAACTGTTAAATGCTTCGCATACGTTAACAAGTAATGAATTGAGACCCGAAACCATTACATAGGGACTTTGGATCCAAATGCGACTGTGGGGCAGGAACTTTGATCCTTTGGCGCAGTTTGGTAGTCCTTGATCGTTACTGGCTCAATTCTTTCGAGTCGCATCTCTATTGTCAGCGGTGCGTCGCACGTATAAAATGCTGCCCGCAATCTGACCGGCTCAACGCGCTCAGAACTCTGCGCAGCACATTGCCTTTCGAGTTCCCACCGTTTTAGGAGACAATTGAATGGAGCGTCCGCTCTGGGATCGCATTCAGGAGATTTACTATTCTACCTTGCCGATGCCTCACTCGGAACGCAGTGCATTTGTCGCTACTGCTTGTGACCACGATCCTTTTCTCGTGCGTGAAGTCACTTCGCTTCTCTCCGCCGACGAATCGTCCAGTGGTTTTCTTGAATCATCGGTTTTCGAATTAGGACTGAAGATCATTTCCAGTGACAGTGCGAATGGAACCCGCACTGCAAATGACGCCGATGATCTGCTCGGAACGGTTATCGACCAGCGTTATCTGGTGGAGCGTGCGTTGGGCCATGGTGGCATGGGAAAGGTTTACATCGCCCGCGATCTGACTCTTCACAACCGGCCAGTCGTGATAAAGGTACTCCTGGATGCTTCCGTCAAAGATACGTATGTCGTGAGGAAGTTTCGACAGGAAATAGAGGCGCTCTCACGCATCGATCATCCGGGAGTGGTCAGTGTATTGGGGGCCGGCGAGTTGCCTGATCGCAAACCCTTCATCGTGATGCAGTACGTCAGCGGTGTCACTCTGCGATCGCAGATTCCGAGCGAAGGTATGAATTTCGAGCGTGCCGCACTCATTTTAAAACAAATCGGCGCTGCCCTCGACTATGTTCATGAAAAAGGCATTTTTCATCGCGATCTGAAGCCCGACAATATCATGCTTCAATCACTTAAAGGTGGTACAGAGTTGGTGAAGGTGGTGGATTTTGGTATCGCTAAGGTCAAGGACTCAGTGGTCGCGCCCAGTACTGTTGAAAATGTTCGTGTCGGGACAGTGCTCTACATGTCTCCCGAGCAGCTTCGCGGTGGGGAAAGAATTACCGCCGCAAGCGACGTCTACTCATTAGGCGTGATCGCATACGAGATGGTGACAGGACGGCGCCCCTTTAATCCGGCTTCAGCTCCTCAATTGCTCGAGATGCACTATGCGGGTGTGCGTGTGAAGCCGATTGATCTTCGCACAAATCTTTCCACCGAAGCGCAGGCGATCATTCTTCGTGCACTCTCGTTCGAACGAACGTCTCGTTTTCAAAGTGCAGCCGAATTCGGAGATAGTTTGGCCCGGGCGCTGATGAATGAAGAAGAAACAGCACCAAGACACAACCCGCTTTCAAATTATTCCGGCGAACTGAACGACGCCGCGACGTTCTCGCCCGGAACTGATGTTCAGCGACCGCCGTTGCCTAAAACTCAGAATGATCACGCAGAACCCGCCAAAAAAGATCGAATGCGATTCAGGTTAGGCAAAACTCAACTCACGATCAGCATCGCTTTTTTAATGATTCTCGCGGGTGTCTTGGCAGTTCTTTGGACCATAAAAAAGCAATCAACCAGCGAGCCCCAAAGTCTGGCAAATACTGCCGAGACACCCACCCCTCCCACACGCTCCTTTGTTTATTCCCTGACCGTCCAAAGGATACGAAACAAGAAGCCGTATGAGGCTGCATTTCAGTCGACGGGCCAGGATGTTTTTGACACGGGTGACAAATTCCATCTCAACGTCTTCAGTTCTCATCCTGGTTATCTTTACGTTTTTAATGAAGGATCACCCGAACCGAACGGCAGCAGTTTCAGCATAGTTTATCCCACGCCGTTAATGAATGGGGGCTCCGCTTCGCTCGGGGCAAATCAAAAAGTACAGACAAACTGGAATGAATTCACTGGTCAGCCAGGCACGGAGAACCTTTGGATTGCCTGGGCAGCGGCGGCTGTTCCGGAACTCGAATCAGCGAAGGCTGACGCTTTCAAGCGCCAGGGGATATTGATCGGTCAGAGTCTCGATGCAGTCAAAGCATTTCTGGTTACGAAGGAAAAGGAATCCAAGCCGAGAATTGAAAGAGACAAGAATAGTCAGCAGGTTACTGTACGTGGTGCTGGTGACCTGGTTGTTAAGATGCTTGAATTGAAACACAGATAAGAGGTGCCGTGTGACGCGAATCTCGTTACTCATCCTCGCATTCTTGCTTTCACTGACGGTTCATGCTCAGCCGCAGAAAAATAGATCGATCCGTTCCGAGGATTTCACGAATACTCGACCAATTTCCAGTAAACGCATCGACCGCTCCCGAATACCATCACGTATATATCGACAAGCTTCAAAACCGCTCAAGAAGCCGCTGGATAAATTCAGTCCCAGCACGTTGAAGATAGGTGTCACACTCTGGAAAATCCAACCGGGGCCAAATGGCATTGCCAAGCGCGTTGAGACCGACACTCCTTTTCGCGAGGATGAGCTACTGCGCTTAACCATCGAGTCGCCGCGTAGTGGTTATCTTTACGTGATCGATCGCGACTGGTTCAACGACGGCGCTGCCGGCGATACTAATCTGATCTTTCCGCTGCGTGGCGACGACAATCGATTGCAGGCGGGTAAGCTGATTGAAATTCCGGCAGAAGATAAGGCTCCGTTCAAGACAAAGCCCAAACCCAATCAGGTCGGTGAGATGCTCACGATTATAGTTACGGAGTCAAGGCTCTCGTTACCACTCTCGAATAGTGTGCTGCCTATCTCAAACAACCAGTTAGCGAAGTGGGAAGAGACGTGGAGTGGTTCGACTGAGCGATTTGAGATGAATGGTGGAACCGGTCAGGCTCGAACCATCGAAGAGCAAGAAGCCGCGTCGCGTACGCGAGCCAGGCAACTGACACGCGACGATCCGTCGCCACAAACAATCTATTTTTTGACACCCAAAAATAGAGAGGGCCTGCTTTTTAATCTGACGCTTTCCTACATCAGGTAAGGCACTCTCGACAATTCTTCGGTTTCCTCAGGAGTTCGCCCCATGTTTCCCATTTCCTACCGCTCACATTCGCGATGGCTTTCGTTAAGTGTCATTGTTGTTGTTCTGATGTCTTGTTTTTTTGTAGGCAATACGGGCGCGCATCACGGTGCGCAAACAACGAATCAATTGTTCACCAATACAGCCATACTCGATCTTATTTACCGGCAAAAGTACGATGACGCGATCACGCGGCTCGAAGAGGTGCTTGAGAGAGAGCCGCAAAATGGCGACGCGCTCACTTATATGGCCACAGCAAAACTGTACCAGACGCGCGACTTCTTCAAGGCTCGAATGGAATTCGAAGAAGCTTTTAAGGCCGGCGGAGGAGCAACGTTCTTTGTCACCCATTCACATGAGAAATTCAATACAAACTACGTAGCGGATTACTGTCGCGGCTGGCTTCATCTTCGTAGTCAAGCAGTGGAATATGTGCCGACCGACGGCACCCATAGTTTTAAGCTGAAGTACAGTGAAATAGAAGAGTTCAAGATAAACCGGCTTTCCAAGCGAGCCTTTCACATCAAATTCAACGGCAAGAGTCAGAACTTCTACGGACGCTCCAACACAGAGTTCGAACCCCTTCTCATCATAGCTTTACAGAAGAGCTTCAGCCGAAGTTGACAGCGTCACTAATCGCAAACAACGTCTCACAACCAGGAGGACTCACACGATGAAATATCAATCATTCCCACTAATCGCTTTACTGCTGACGTTACTGTTCATGTTACCCACTCCAGAGTTAATAGTTCTTGCCCAGGACCCTGGCGCAAACGCCGCACAGGAAAAGCCAAGGGATGAATCGCCGGAAGATAAGAAATTACGCAAAAGTGAGGAGAGCAGGAACAAGAAGGAGGACGACCGTAAACGCAGGGAAGAAAAGGCGCGCGCCACTGAAATGAAAAAATACAACACGCTCACTGATTTTGCGTTAGATCTTTACGCCGGCGATACAGATTTTCGAGATTACATAGACGATGCTTATCTCGATCTCCAGAGACAACACGCTTCCGAAGCTTATCGAATCAACACTTCTCATCTTAAAGAGCGGTTAGCTACCGAAAACGAAGACGATGGCGGGCTCCTCATCCGTCGCGCTCTTTATGATAATCCCCGCGTTCAGGAGTATGTAAATCGGCTGGGCCAACAAATCGTTCCGGATGATTCCGACAAACTTTACTCGTTCAAGGTAACGGTAAATCCAATTCCGCAGGCCTACACTTTGTCGACAGGGACTGTTTTGGTCAGCACCGGCATGATCTCGTTATTAGATAACGAGGCTCAGTTGGCGTATGTGCTAGCTCACGAAGTTGCCCACGTGCACAGGGATCACTGGAAGCTCAAAGTGATGCTCCCGTTCGCCGAAGAGGAATACAACAAAAGACAGCAGGAAAAGCGAATGATGTGGGCAGGACTGCTGGCTTTGGCGGGTGCCGGTATAGGCGCGGCAGCTGGAGGTAAGCAGGGTGCAGCAGTAGGAGCGGTAGCTGGTCTCGGTGCGGGTTACGCCGTGGGTAGCTACTATTCCAGGAAAATTGCACTCGATTGGAATACCGCACAGGAAGATGAGGCGGATGATTTCGCCTTACGGGCTGTGCTCGGAAAATCTTTCGACATTCAAGAAGTGCCGCGCTTGTATACAGCTATGGCACAGGTTGCGCAGGCTGACAATCGGTTTCAGCTGGGCTTTCTCGGCGGCAGTAAGCGGATTAGAGAGCGCACCAATTACGCGCAGAAACTAATTGCCGGCGCCTTGCAAGCGCAATATCAGGAGGGTCTGAAGTCTAATAAAATCAAGGGAACCAGTCCGGAGTTTAATGCGATTATGTCGGAGTTGAAGCGCGACAACGGCATTGAAGCCTTCTATTATGATATGTTCCAAATGGCGAAATTAAACCTGCAACAATCCGTAATGTTGCGGACGGATGATCCGTTAGCTGCTTATTACTACGGCCGCGTGTTGAAGCAGGTAGGTAGAAGCAAGGACGAAATCGATCTTGCTCAGCAATTACTTCTGAAAGCAGTCAAGCTCGACGTCAGGCAAGACATTCCCGAAGTGCAGTTGCATCGTGCACTATTGCTGATGGAGAACCAGGATCCAAGCAGCAATGCCGAAGCGATTGGCGCGTTGAAAAGTTACATTACCGCTTATGAGCGCAAGCGCGCGACTTTCATAAGTAATCAGGAACTCTTGCCACCCAACATTGATGTCCTTTACGGTTACATGAGGCTGCTTGGCGAGAAGGCATGGACCGCGCCAAACGTGACTGAGATCTTGAAGGCAAGTTCCGCGACTCCAGCCGGCGTTAATCAGCCACCCACGGGAATTCCAAGAGTTGAGTCGGCATCGGAAAAGCTGTCTCCGACAAATACAAAATCACGAAAACCGTGAGCCGTGCTGTCTTACCTGAACAATTAAGTAGGACGAAGAGGACGAGATCCATATCTCTCGTCCTCTTTTCTAGTCTACTAATGCTTTTTACTCAAGGCGTGCCACTGCCGCAGCTTGGGCAGCCACCCGTGGTGTTTGAGCTTGAACTCCCTGACTTTCAAATTCTTAGTTCGAGCCAATCAGAAATCACTGTCCCTTCCTCGAATGTAAGTCAGGTTTTTGTGCATATCCTTAAGCCCGCCGCAGACAACATCAATTACGGCTCCATCGGGGTAAATATAAATGGTGAATCCGCTGCACCGATTTCGGAGATCGTCACCGGCGCTGGTGGCAAATTGATAAAAATCAATCTGAAACTGCTGCCAGACTACAAATTCATTAACGGTCGGAACACCGTTGAAGTCTGGGCGCAGAACCGACGCGGGCGGATGTATTACACGAGTTTTATTATTAAGACCGCTAACGAAAACTGGAACGAAGATTTTACTTACGAGGTGGACCAGGCTCCGGCAGCAATGAAGGAAATTCCTCCTCGCCTTGTGCTATTGGAGCCGGAGCATCCGGTTGAGTTTCCTCAGGGGGCCAGCAGTATCCCGGTGAAGATCAGTGGTATTGCGACCGCAATCAACTCGATTACACATGTGTTGGCTGACGGCAGGAGTATTCCGTTCAAAGCCGGAACAAAAGCTCAAACGCGTCAATTGATTCGAATAGGCAACTCAGAGAGCAGCGTGGTCTTTGAAACAACCAGAACTATCGGCTTGAACACTACGAAGATCGTCGTCGAAGCTGAGGACCAGTCAGGTTCGCGTGTTCGTGTAACGATTCCAGTCTTCGTTCGGGCTTCGGGAGCAATTATTCCTGCCAGCCGTCAGAAATACGCACTGATAATTGGGATTTCCAGGTACAAGAATAACTCCAAAGGTATTCGGAACCTTGAATATGCGGATGCAGACGCAAAAGCGATTTACGAATTCCTGCAAAAACCGGTAGCGGGAAGCTTTTCGCGCGACAATATGCTGCTTCTAGCTAATGAGCGCGCGACTCTCGCCGGCATCCGCGAAGCATTAACGAGTTTCACTGCGAAAGCAGGCGTCAACGATCTGCTGTTGATTTTCTTTGCGGGGCATGGTGCGCCTGACCGTTTCGCGCCTCAAAACTTGTATCTGATAGCGCATGATACGGATGCCGACGACATGCCTGAAACGGCTCTGTCCATGCCCAAGCTACGCCGTTATCTGGATGAGAACGTAAAGTCGAAGCGAGTAGTCCTGTTTATGGATGCTTGTCATAGCGGTGGACTTTCCACCGAAGGCACGCGCGATTTAGGCCACAACCTGGCAAATCAATATCTCGAGAAGTTGCTTTACCAGGAGGAAGGCCGGGCCATCATTACTTCAAGCGACGTTAACGAGCCGTCACGCGAATCACAAAAATGGGGAAATGGTCATGGTGTTTTTACTTACTACCTGCTCGAAGGATTGAAAGGAAGTGCGGATACAAACCACGACAGTTTTGTCAGTGTCGGTGAACTTTTTCGTTACGTGCGGCAAAAAGTTCGACTCGAGACCGAGTTTCAGCAGAATCCAAGAATGCTGATAGGTGAAAACGAGAATCTTGCGCTCGCCGTTGCCCGCCCGCAGTAAATCATCTCAAAAATAATTTAGTGATCTGACCAGATCTTGCTCAATCCCGCGCCACGTTCTTTGGGGTGATTAAACGAGCCAATTGCGGTTCGACCCCAAAGAGCTAAAACGTCTCGAATTTATTGCGAGGGACAGAGATGAGCGAAAAGATCCGAATACTATTTCTATCCGCAAATCCATGGACTACGAGCCGAATTCTGGTGGACGAGGAAGCGAGGGAAATATTCGAGAGAATTCAGGAAGGGCCACACCGTGATCGATTCGAGCTGCACAAGCATGCGGCTACCAGACCGATCGATCTGCAAAGGCTTTTGCTTATGCACCAACCGCACATCGTCCACTTCAGCGGACACGGAAATAAAAAACAGAAGATCATTCTCGGTGGATCGCCCGGCCGCGGTAAGACAATCGATCGACAAGGTCTCGTCGAGGTGTTGGCGCTCTACAATCATCACCTGCGATTGGTGATGCTTAATGCTTGTTTCACAAAAACGCAGGCGCAGTCCATTGCCGAAGTCATCGACTACTCAGTCGGTACAGGCAAAGGAATCGGTGACAAAGCAGGCGTGGCGTTCGCTGGCGCATTTTACCGTGCGCTGAGTTTCGGCAAGTCCATTCGCGAAGCTTTCGACTCGGCCAAGGCAGAGCTCGTGCTTACGAAGATGCCGCGCACTCAGGGAATCGAACTGTTTGTGCGAGACGGCATCGATGAAAAGGATTCATTTCCCGGTCAAACTCATAACCCAGGTATTTCCAAACTCTCCTCAATAGGTCTTCTTGCCCGCGAATCAAATTTGCTCTGGAAAACAACAAAAGAACGATTTGAAAGTGAAATCAGAAGGATTCAATCATCTGTTACCTACAGATCCAGCAAGCAAGTTAGTTCGGAAGCTGTGCTATATCGCGCAGGCAAAGTGTCTCGCAAATTTCAAGAGTTTCTAAAGGGCCACACCGGCAAAGAAGACTAAGCCAAAGTTCTGTTCAGTAGGAAGAGGTCGGCTCGCGGGCGTGACCGTCAAGCGACGAGAATCATGCCCGACTGGATAACTGTGTGGGTGACTGCGACACTCCGCACGCTGATAAGAAGGAGAAACAAAAATGCCAGATATCAAGAAACAGAGTCATCTGTCAGTAAAAGCATCTGCTGCTCGAAAGGCAGGTGCAAAAGCAGTCGGTACCAGAAATGGTACGCTCGACGATTGGAGGGAAGCCTCTGAGAAGTATGGAAAAACGCGGAACCAGCGCCACACGTTACGTGATGGACGCTAGTTCGCTTCGCTCCCCGGCGCTTCAAGAAGGTAGCTCGTTTGGGCTACCTTCTTGTGCATACGATCGCCGCGCCCTTTGGTGTTTTGTTGTGACTCTTTGCGGCTAGTTTCTCTGCCAAAAAAAGGCACAAAAGTCGTAAAAATCAACTCTTCATTGAATCTATAAGTTATACGTGATACATAAGGCCGTCTGTCTAACCTCGCAGAGAAGAAAGCGCGTGCTCTCCGTAAGGTCCCACGACGTTCGTTTCATAAACGAAACTGAAGATCGCAATGCCATCCGGAAAACGCAGATCCAAAATTTATGAGCTTTGTAGCGTAGGGCTGATATTCCTATGTGCATTGGTGTTGCTCCTGGTATCTCCCGGGCCGTACTCGCCGGCATTAGTGACGAACACCGCTCGTAGTCAGGAGTTGCTACAACTCACGCCAGGCACTTCAGTACGTCGCGAAATTTCAGCCAGGCAGGGCACTCTACTTCGATTTGCTATTGATAAAGGCGATCTTGCGCTGACAACTGTCGTGTATGGACCCACGACTACAAAAATATTGGAGCACGTGAGTGAAGATTTCGAATCTGTAGATGTTTCTGTTCCGGTCGACGCTTCAGGTAGGTACATCATCGAGCTTCAGTCTCGTGAGAAGTCAGATACACGAAGGCCTTTTGAGCTGAAAGTTGAACCGTTCGTCGCGCTCACGCCTTTGGGCCGAAAAGACAGCGAAGCACGGCAAGCGGTCGCCACTGCCGGAGTTTTGCACTCACAGTGGACGGAGGCGTCGCTTCGGCAAGCAATAGAACAGTATGACAAAGCTGCCGTGATCTGGACCTCAATTGGCGACTTTGGCAGCGCCTCACAAGCGAATCTGAAGTGCGGTGAAGTCTATTTCTTACTGAGCGACTTTCAGGAGGCCCTCGAACGATACCAAAACGCGGTAACTCTCGCGGCTAAGGCAGCGGATCGAATCGCTGAAGCTAAGGCGCTGATCTGGATGGGACGTGTCGACACTTACATCGGCAAGAACGATTTGGCCCAGACCTACGTTGTCAAAGCCTTAAACCTTCTTGGTCCAATTGACGCGAATTCAAACTCGATTACCAAGAACGTCTATGGTCAGGCACTCAGCACTTTTGGGGAAGTGACTTATGCAAAAGGCGACATGCTGAAGTCGTCCGAATATTTGAAAGGTGCTATTGAATTCCTGCAAGGCGATCGAAAAAACGAAGCGAGAGCTCACCTGTTTGCGGGTTACCTGGCTGGAAGCATAGGCGTGCGCGAAAAAGCGGTCGACGAGATTTCTCAGGCCCTCGCACTTTATCAGGCAACTAATCATAAAAGCGGTGAAGGACTCGCACTCACGGCTCTGGGTCTCGCCAATTCTTTTAAAGCCAAGCACGATCAAGCAATTGAGCTGCACAACCAGGCGATTGCGATCTTTCAGTCCATCGGAGATCGACACAGCGAGGCCATAGCACTAAACGCGCTGGGCGAGGCTTACGAGAGACTTAGCAAGCTGCCCGTGGCGCTCCTTAATTATGAGAAAGCGCTGCAAATCGTTCACGATAAAGGCGCCGTAGATGCAGAGGCCGTCGCGGCAGCCAAAGTCGGCAAGGTCCACGCTCTGATGAATCAGTTTGAAGAGGCTCTCACTTTTTATGAGCGCTCTTTGCAATTGAGTCGTTCCGCGAAAAAAATTCGCACTGAAGCCAATGTGCTTACGGAGATTGCGGGCGTCTACGCCGTGCAGCATCGCAGTGAAGACACTTTGCAACAGTTCAGCAAAGTTCTGAAAATCTACGAGCGAATCAAGGATCCTCGCGGGCAAGCGTTAGCGTTAAATGCGCAGGGTAATTTCCTTCTCAGAATCGGGCAAAAAGAAAACGCTGCGAACTCTTTCCGTCGTGCGCTGTCACTGAGTGAAAAAGTTGACGATCCCGGCATTCTCATAGCCACGCTTTGTAACGTCGCCCGGGGCGAGCGAGCACTCGGTCATCTTCACGACGCGCTCTCGGTGATAAACCGATCAATGAAAATCATCGAGGAGCTCCGGACCAATGTTGGCAGCCCCGACCTGCGTGCCTCATATTTCTCCGGAGTGCGAAAGAACTACGAGTTGTGTATACAGATTTTGTCGGATCTCGAGCGTGAGCAACCAGGAAACGGGTTTGCTGCTGAAGCGTTGTTCGTAAGTGAAAAGAGCCGGGCGCGATCGCTCGTGGACCTGATTCGAGAATCCGGGGCCGGCTTGCGCAAAGGTGCGCCGAAGGAGCTCCTCAGTCGTGAGCGTGAGTTGAGAGGCTTCATTCAAGCGCAGGCGCAATACAAGTTGGAAGTCAGGAAAAACGACAGAAGCCCATCCACGATCGCAGAGGTCAATAGTAAGATCGATGAACTGACCTCTGAATACCAGCACGTTCAGGCAGAGCTTCGCGAGCAAAACCCTCGTGCACTATCCCTATCGCAATTTGAGCCGTTGACTTTGGAGCAGATTCAAAACGAGTTGGGGAAGGATGACCTGCTGCTTGAAATTTCGTTAGCAGATGAAAAGAGTCATTTATGGGCTGTAACGGCCCACTCACTTCAGATATTTGAACTGCCGGATGGCAAGACCATCGAAGATGCGGCAACCGAGCTCTACAAATTACTGACCGTGCGCCAGCAACTCGATCCACAGACTGACAGCGCGTATCAGTCTAAGATTGAAAATTCAGACAAGCTCGTTCTGGAAAAAGCAAGCAGTTTGGGGCAGATGCTTTTGGGGCAGATTTCCGGGCAGCTCGAAACGAAAAGACTTATCTTTGTGAGTGAAGGAGCACTCCAGCTTGTTCCATTCGCAGTTTTGTCAGTGCCGAAAGTCTCTGGTCCAGAGCAGTCGCAGGTTTCATACAAACCTTTGTTGTTAGATCATGAGATTGTCGATTTGCCATCAATTGCGACGTTGCGCGCGATTCGCGCAGGCGAAAAGAAAAATCGCGATTCCACTGACAAGATAGCGGCGGTCATTGCGGACCCGGTCTTCACGAAAAACGACGACCGCTTACAGAGTTCCCTACTATCCACGTTGATTGCGCGGGCTGCAGTAAATGAGAATCGTCACGAAACTTCACAACGCCTGCTTGAGAATCCAGGCAGCAGTGGCCCGGCACGTCTGACTCACGCTTCCGAAGAGGCCGATGCAATTTCGGCTATGGCGCCTCGCGGTACCACTATGGTGGCGAAGGGTTTCGATGCCAGCCGGGAAACCGCGCTGAGCCCGCGTCTTGGCGAATATCAAATTCTTCACTTCGCCACGCATGGTCTACTTGATAATGAGCATCCTGAATTGTCAGGCATTGTCCTTACTATGGTCGATAAGAATGGTGTGGACCAGAATGGCGTGATGTTTCTTCACGACATTTACAACATGGATCTATCGGCCGAGCTCACCGTGCTAAGTGCGTGTCAAACGGCTTTGGGGAAAGACATAAAGGGAGAAGGATTCGTCGGTTTAACCCACAGTTTTATTTCGGCGGGCTCTAAAAGCGTTGTTGCAAGTCTTTGGAAAGTAGACGATCGCGCGACCGCCAGTTTAATGACAGACTTCTACCAGTCGATGCTGCAAAGAGGTATGTCGCCTGCGGCTGCACTCAGAGCTGCTAAATTGAAGATGATGCAGGATGCGCGTTGGAGTGCTCCTTACTTCTGGGCAGGATTCATAGTGCAGGGTGAGTACACGAACCACATCGCTGTTGATAACAACTCCTGGCGGCGTTATGCCGTAGTTTTGCTGTCGTTGCTTCTGATTTCTTCCGGTGTGATCTTCTTCAAGAGACGGCGAAAGTTCACTTAATTATCAAGCGGGAAGTTAAGACTCCGAAATGGCGCGAAAATCAGCAATTCCACCGGAGAGCTTCGATGAAATTCTCGCCTGGCTTAATCCCGACCGTGAGGTGGCAGGAGCGATCTATGTTCAGCTTCGTCATGACCTCACGAAGATATTCACTTGGAACCGGTGTCCGGATCCCGAAGGCTTGACCGATGAAGTCTTCGATCGTGTTGCCAGAAAGGTTCACGATCTGAGGCATAGCTTTGTCGGGGACCCAAAACTCTTCTTCTACGGCGTCGCCCGTAATCTCATCAAAGAAGTTCCTAAGAAGGTTAAAACGCAGGCCTCGCTTCAGGGCACAGAGCCGGCATCAGATCCTCTGACCGATGTAGCGGAGGAGACGGCAAACATGCGCCAGGAGTGTTTGCGCTCCTGTTTGCAAAGGCTTAGCAAGGATAAACGAGAGCTAATAATTGCATACTATACAAAGGACAAGCAGGCTAAGATCGATCATCGAACAGAAATCGCTCGGCGTCTTGGTGTATCGGTGGAGACCCTGCGAGTGAAAGCCTACCGAATTCGCGGCACACTAGAGGAATGCATCGAACGTTGCCTCAATCGCATGGCCCATAACAAATGAAACGTATCGCGCGAAAATTCATTGTAATGGGATGGGGACGTCTGGAGGATGACCCATGAACGAGAAACCGGTGACCGACGCCTTATTGCGGCAATTTCTATTAGGTAAGGTCGACGACCAGGAGCGGCAACAAATAGAGACTATGTTTGTAACCGGAGCTCTTTCCAACGAGAGAGTGATGGCCGCCGAACAGCATTTACTTGACGAGTATCTTGAGAATTCCCTCACGCCGGCAGATAGAGAGCGATTCCTTGCGCAATATGGCGAGACGGCTGTTCAACGACGCAAGCTTAGAATCGCGAAGTCAATTCAGGATTGGGCTAGTACCACCACAGATGTAACTCCGATCCGCCCTGGCGCGGTATCAATATGGAACCGTCTGCGCACGCATTTAAATTTGAAGCCTGTGTTCGTTATCCCGATTGCAGTGTCTATGGTCGCAATCATAGTTGCGGCTGTTTGGCTGAATAGCAGATGGCAGCAACGGAGCAGGCATCTCGCTCTCGAGCAGGAGCTCAGTCGAATTAATACACTACGTGACAACCCGCAAACAACTGCATTAACACTCGTGCCTGTATCGCTTAGAAGTACCGAAGCGGAGACAGAGATACGGCCGCAGGCTGAAAATCCATTTATTGAATTGCATCTTATCTGGATGCAGAAAGAGCAATATCCATCTTACCAGGCCACAATACGCAAGGTGGGTGATAGTGAGTCGTTTACTGTTGCTAACCTGCAACCTGACAACAGCAGTGCGATTCGGCTAAGACTTCCGACACGCCTCCTCACGGACGGCCTCTATCAGATAGAAGTCAGCGGCGTGAGCGCGACCGGCGACACGGGTTTAACGGACGAGTACAAGTTTCAGGTGAAGGAATAGCTGGCTTCCCGAAAAGTCCTGTCTGTCATTTGAGGTTCTTTGCTCCGGAGGAGCAAGATATTCCCGTCTCATCCCCAGTGTAATGTTTCAAAAAAAATTTCATACTTCTTAGGCAGCAGTTGTATGCATTGTGAGTGACCCGCCGTAATGGCTTTCCATTTAGTGATCCTTTGAAACTCACAAGCTCAGCGCAAGTCGTTGATGGGGTAGCTCTGATGTCCTGACCGCAGAGAGATTGCGCGTGACTACCGCAGATCAGATCCGCGTTCATCAGCGAAAATCTGCGGCTTACCTTTCTTCCTGCCCAGGTCTTTTGTAGATCGGTTCGAATGCTCGGGTGGTGTGCTCAGTCACGCTTGGCATACCCTCCGGCAGCGCCAGTCCCTGTGCTGTGTCAAGTTCGTTGGTCGCTTGCTGCTTCGTTAGTGCAGGAGTTCTTCTTTCTGTAGCACTCTTGCCACGCAATAACAGTCGCATGAACACACCTTCGAGTATAAGCATCAGCAGAAATGGAAATAACATGAAACCGAGGACTTGTTCCGCGGGCAGACCAAGTATAACTTTCATCACTCCCATCAAGACCGCAATGATTCCAAGGCCGAAGATGAAAGTTACAACCATCAACCTTAGCAGCAACTCAGGTTTCACTATCGACGAGTTGCCGGCCGGATTGTCCTGAGTCAACTTTGCGCCACAACTCTTACAGTAGCTCAGGCCTTCCGCGACAGATACTCCGCAAGTTGAACAATACATCCTCACCCACCTCCTAAGCGCGTGCAGCGATGCAGTGTTTTACGTCAGCCGTCACGCTTAAAGTTCCATCGAGCGGCGTGGTTACGGGTTATCAGTTCTTCATACCTTTTTTAGCCACTTCAAAACAGGGTGCTCTACTTCATGCAAATGATTATATGAGAAGACATAATCGACATGACCATATTCCGGCCTGAAGTTGATCGTAACTTCGGCTGAGGTCATCAGATTTGCAGTATCAATCATGCCTGACCCGAAACCGGTTCCTCCGGCAAAGACGATCACTGAGCCGGTGAACTTGTCCAGGTTATTTGAGAAGGTTCGCTCACCGGCCAGGCCGCAACTCACGTCTCGAATAGTCCGATTAGCAACGTAGTCAACGAATACTGCGATGCTTGCGTGGATCAATGGCTCATTCACAAAAAAGAATCTGTCTTCGGCAACACTGCCGGCCAGAAACTGGTAACCGGGGCGAGGCGTCGTCGGCGAAAGCGGCGGCGCTGACATCGCGGCAACAAAAGCCCTGTGATTGGTGAAACCAGGAGGAAAGCCGGGCAAAGGCGTAGGCCCCGTCGGGTCGACATCGGCCAGATGGCTAATCAACTTGAACCCCTGTATCGCCTGGGCATCAAAAAACACGCCGTTGGCAAGCAGGTCATCAAAGCCTGCACAGAAATTCGCGTTGATGTTGCGGACGGTTGTATTTTCATCATAGAGCGTGCCCTCAATCAGGATTGCGCCTGCATAATCACTCGGATGAGCATTGATCGTCGCAATCGCAGCGATGCTGCCCAGAGAGAGTCCACCAACGACGGGCTTCTGGCCCGGATGCACTGCCTCAATCTGCTGACGAACGAAAGCGACATCGTCAACGATGGTCTGTAGTCCCCAATCAGCCATCACCGAGCAATCAATCGCATTGCTCTCACACGATCCTGCCGTGAGTCCCTGCACTCGTTGTGAGTAGCCCCAGACGTCGTAATTGCGTTTGGCAAAAAAGCCTGCAAATGAATTGTTGTAGTCGCCACCGTCTCCGACTTCATAGTTCTGAAACCCGCTGCCGAGCGGCGGTAACAACAGTATCGTCGCTGTCAGGGCGTGGTCCGGAATATTTTTGCGCACCCGCGTCATCAAAAAGCGATTGAGGGGATTGCTGCCGACCTGCACGGTCGTCACAGTCTTAGTCACATTGCTCGCGACGTTTGAACTTGTCGTGCTGATAATCTGGTAAGCCTGCGCCTGAGTAACGCCTCTGGCGCAGAACAACAGTCCGAGGATGTATAAGAGAACGAATAGTTGTTTCATGTGAGAGTCTCCTTATGGAAGCAGTTGACAACCGAGTCGAATAAATTGGAAGGGCTGAATGGAAGTGTGGCGAAGCACAGCAGGCAGGAGGATTCAACCGTTAACTTCGCACGAGAAGATAGGTAAAAGCGGGGCGAGAGTCAATAGCAATGGCTGACATTGTAAACCCCAAGTAGAAATGTCACCCAAATGCGCAAAGTAGAAATGTCACCTTTCTATTTGCGCAGAATGCATAGTTCCCCGCGACGCTCTCGTGCTTGGATTGAGTTCTCGCTGAAGTCGAAGCGGCGCCAGGGATGTG
>DASUYO010000462.1:0-14114 GCA_036377375.1 Pyrinomonadaceae bacterium | reverse complement strand
AAGTCCAAACAGGTGAACGTCAATCGACTTATCGGGATGTGGTTCTCCAGCATGTTGAACCGCGTAGGTATCAACAGTCAGTTGATGGACTTGGCCGAACAGAATGGCGGTACTGTATTCGGTTCCAAGCACTTCGGTATACAGGTCCCAGCACTCGGCGTTCGTCCTGTAATAACTGCGGAAAGTAGTGTTCTTGCCTGCCGGCATCTTTAATCCGCAACCGGGACAAATAGTTTCTTGCATCACGTAATCCTGTAAAATGACTCTCATTGAGAGTGCTTTCCTACTGTAACAATAAAGCTAAACGACTGCGGCAGATTGCGATCTGTCTCCTACTCACCCTTTGCGTAACAGGCGCCGTTGCTCAGGATAACTTCATCCCGATATCACCGCAGCAGGTTAGTCAGTATCACATCGACTTCGAAAAACTTTTCTTCACTAGTCCGGAAGTAGAGAAACGCGACCGTGCGCAGTTGTACGATGCTCTCAAAGCCCTCGAAAACCTCAAAGGAAAGATCACAGCTTCCGCTGCCAACCTTGAGCTCGCCCTACAACTAAACGACCGTCTCCAGGTGCAATTCAATAAGCACTACGCTTATTTATATCTCCGCCACGCAGTGAACACGCAAAACGAGGCGAGTCTTGCAGACGCATCTCAACTGGATGCAGACGTAACGAAACGCACTGCTTTTCTGCGCCAGGAATTAATGCAGATTGATGAACGCCGGCTCGCTGCGTTTATTGCGAGTAAACCATCGCTGAAGGTCTATCTCTTCGCGATTGAATCTGCCCGGCGCTTTCGCCCGCACACGCTCTCGCTGAAAGAGGAGGAATTATTGAGCGCGACCGCGCCCAACAACGAGTGGCAGTATGACTTGTACGAAACGCTCAGGGAGAAAACCGGCAGTACATCAGCAGCTACGGATACGCCGGAAGAAGTCTTCAAACGCAATTACGCCAGCCGCTTTGCACTGCGAGACCTTTATGCTTTCACCCTGACGCGACTGGCGCATACCCGGACGCGGCTGGCGCGTTTGCGTCAGTTCGATGACGCAGCGAGTGAGGTTTACTTCAACAGCTATTGGACCAGGCGCGATGTAGACGAGTTGATCCGGCAAGTGGGGGAACACGCGGAGCTCTACAAACGTTACCAGCGAATTCGGGCGGCACACGTTGCCAGGCTCAATGGTTTGCAATCCGTGAACGTTTGGGACATGTCACGGACTGGGTCTGCGGCGAAGCCGCCGCAGTTCACGATTAATCGCGCAAGCGAGGTGATTCGCGAAGCAATGAAACCATTGGGCCCGGAATACGGAAGCGAGCTCGCTGCTTTGCTCGATCCTGTAAATGGACGCATGGACATCGTGCCTGGACCATCTCGCAAGCGCGGCGGGTTTTCTAAAGGATTCATCGGCACTAACAGCGTGTTCTTTAGTTCAGGCTTTCGGGGTTCATACAACGACGTTCGCATTCTGGCTCATGAGGGAACGCATGCTCTTCACCGGCAGTTAATGAGCCGCGGGCACGTTTTGCCCGCCAATGCGGAAGGTCCGCATTATCTCTTCGAGGCGTTTGCTATCTTCAGCGAATTTTTGCTGCCTGATTATCTCTATGAAAACGATCCCGATCCGTTGCGAAAACAGTTCTATCTCGAACAGTTTCTCGAGGGAAAGGGAACGGTCATGTTCGTGGCTGCGCCGGAAGTCGAGGTCGAGCATGCGGTTTATGAAGGTGTAGATTCCGGCGCGATCAAAGGCGCCGATGACCTCGATGCGCTGACGAAGAGAATTTACTCGCGCTATTCTATCTGGGCTGAGAAACACGACGAGCTGAAAGCGCAGTGGATGAACATACAGCTCATGTATGAAGATCCGTTTTACGACGTAAATTATGTCTACGGAGCCTTACTGGCGCTCAACTTCTACGAGCTATACCGGCGTGATCCGAAATCATTTGTGCCAAACTATGTCGCGTTGATGCGAAACGGGTTTGACGCGCCTCCCGAAGTTCTCTTGAAACAATTCCTGAAGATCGACTTACACGATCCGAAACTGATTTCAAACGCGATGCGAGTTATCGAAGAGAAAGTACGGCTGCTCGAACGCAGCTACCACGATAATTAGTTCCTCAGACCTGAAAGCTAACGAGGTGTTCAAGATGCATTCTAAAAAGCTTCTAATAGTTATCGCCGCGTTCTCCCTGTGCTGCATATGTCAGATTACAACACGCGCACAAGGTGGCTGGGATGTGTGGACCATCAACTTACGTGACGGCAGTCGCATAGAAGCGGCGCCTGTCTGGTCGCTGGATGAGAAGGTGCTGAAGTATGGCATGAGCGGAGAGGTGGGTGAGGGTAAACAACTGAAACGTTCGCTGATTAGTTCTATGAGCAGGAATGTCGCGGCAAGAAATTCATCTGGAAAGTCCCAGCCTTCGCTACCCGACGGTGACGTCGAAAAAGATTTGGTTATTATGAGTGATGGTCGGCAAGTTTCTGGGACCGTGCTCATCAAGCCCAGTAAAGATGCGTCCGGACAGATCAAACATTTCTCACCTATGCTGATTCAGAACGGAGTCGAGACTGAGCTGACTAAGGTGGAGCACATAAAACTCGCAAAGCAAAAACGCTGACGGTCATGTAAGAGTCTGCCTATGTCCCGAACGACAATCATTGCATCATCACGAGCGTTGGCTCGGATCTACATTGCAACTGCGCTGGTGGCGCTGATGTTAATGACAAACATCGCTCCGTTGGCCCAGGACAAAAGCCTAACCTCGCGGGTCAACCCGGGTCGATCGGTTGTGCGGAGTCAACATGCAATGGTTGCCACTAGCCAACCACTCGCCTCGCTACGAGCTATACCGGCGTGATCCGAAATCATTCGTACCAAACTACGTCGCGTTGATGCGAAACGGGTTTGACGCGCCTCCCGAAGTTCTCTTGAAATAATTCCTGAAGATCGACTTACACGATCCGAAACTGATTTCAAACGCGATGCGGTTATCGAAGAGAAAATCCGGCTGCTCGAACGCAGCTACCGCGATAATTAGTGTGTAATCTGCTAAATCTGTGGCTTGTATTACTAGCATACCGAACCAAATTCCGTCGAAATTCAGCCGCGCAGCGGATTGATCAGCTTCAGTCCTGGAAAACGCGAGAAGTCGCGATCACTGGAGGCCAGCGCCGCACCATGTTCAATGGCGAGTGCGGCCAGGTGGGCATCCATGACCAATGGGCCGGTGGCCTGACCTGATTCCAGTAGTTTTTGGAAGATGGCCCAGTGCTTTTCGCCCGGTGTAAGAAGTACCGTCTGGGGGCGCTCCAGCCATTCAGTAATTATGCCGGTCGCCTCCTTAGTGGAAAGAGGCGTCGCAAATGCGCGTTGGTTGGTACTAATGCGGAGGAAGGCAGTTATAGTCTGCCAAGCGAAGCAAAACAGATTGGGCCCCGATAATTGCGTCTCGAGCCATTGTCGAGATGTGTCGTGCTCAGCTGCATCTACGTTGTAGGCATAGAGAAGCAGGTTCGCATCTGTGAGGATCATTTGTGCTCAGCGCCTTCCAGGTACTCAAGCAATTCACCCACGTTGTCATAGTTCAGTCCCTGCATTTTGCCCATACGGCGCGCACGCACCCGGAAGGGTTTGGAGGTTGTCAACTCGCGTCTAACCAGCAGCCCCCGTCGCAGGACATCGTTCAAGATTTGCTTGAAGTTACTGGACCGCTGTCTGCGCATCTCAGCTTGCAGTTTTGTAGCTACATCATCATCAATTGTCACCGTAGTTCTCATATGTGTGATGTTACGACAGAGGCATCATGATGTCAAAAGTAGTACACATTGATGTAAATTGAAAAATAGAATCACCACCCCAACCAGGTGAGCGCCTCCCAATTTGACGTCCGTCTCTGCTGTAATTCAGTCAGCTAAATCTGGAAGAGCTTTGTGGGGCACCTTGAACAATTTGCGAACTTTGTATAAGGT
Source organism: Pyrinomonadaceae bacterium (assembly GCA_036377375.1). Lineage (GTDB taxonomy): Bacteria > Acidobacteriota > Blastocatellia > Pyrinomonadales > Pyrinomonadaceae > PSRF01. Next base: position 10,132 of record DASUYO010000462.1, on the reverse strand, counting down.
TCCAGCGCTCAGACTTGTCGTGTAAACACTCAATGAAGCGTTTCTAATAGTCATTAACCTACCCAGATAGGAGACCTCATGTCAGAAGAAAACAAACAACTAGTCCGACGCTGGTTTGAAGAAGTTTGGAATAAGGGACGGGCCGACGCTATCGATGAGATGTTCGACGAAAACGGCATTGCGCACGGCTTATCTGATGATCCTGTAAAGCCGATTAAAGGCCCAGAGAACTTCAAGCCTTTTCACGCAATGTTCCGCGAAGCTTTCCCAAACATGAAGATCGTGATTGAAGACATGGTGGCCGAAGGCGACAAAGTCACTGCGCGTTGTTCCGTGCGTGGTAAGCATGAAGGAAATTTCCGTGGAATTGCTGCGACTCAATCGCCGATCGACTTTACCGGGATGACAATCGTCCGTATCGCCGGCGGAAAGATTGTCGAAGCCTGGAATAACTTTGACTTCACGAACTTGAATAAGCAGGTTGGCCTCTAGTTTTAGCGCATTAGCAGTTAACTCAAACTGGGCCGCGCCTGAGTTGAGCTGGTCTGAAACGTCGCAGGCCTGGTCTGCCATCTGAAACTGTTCGCATCCGTCCACTTTACAAACCCAAATCGTGGTCATGTTTGATTATTGATTACAAACACACTTCCAAGGAGCGGTTATGTATTCACCCCCGCTACGTTACGCTCTAATCTGGGTTCTTTCCGTTACCCTGTTAATTCTGACTTGCCAATCCGTCGCCGGCCAATCCGACAGCGGTAAAGTCGTGGTTACGGTTACTGACGCCAATGGTGCTCTCGTGTCAGGAGCCACCGTGAAGGCCAGAAATCTCACTGGCTTGATCAATCGTGAGGCTGCCTCTTCAAACCCTGGAGCATACGAAATTCCTACTCTGCCAGTCGGGCGCTACGAGATCTCGGTTACCGCAGATGGATTCAAAACAGTGAGACAAACCATCTCCGTGCATGTGAATGAAGAATCACGAGTCGCTGTCAGACTTGAAGCAGGGGAACCATCTGCAACAGTCATTGTTCCAAATGAAGCTGGGCAGGTTCAGCTGACGAGTTCCACTTTAGGAAAGGTTGTTGGCGAGAAACTGATAGTCAATCTTCCGTTGAATGGCAGAAGCTTCTACGATTTGGGATTGTTGCAAACGGGAGTCGTACCGTTGCAACCGGGAAGGACGTTGACCCAAGACTCTTACAACGTTAACGGTGCACGCGACACCAACAACAACTATCTACTCGACGGAGTAACCAATCAACAACTTGAATACAACAACTTGCAAATTAAACCGGCAATCGATGCCCTTTCTGAGTTCAAGATTCAGACTAACCTTTATTCGGCCGAGTTTGGACGGAATGCCGGCGCAATCGTAAACGCTGTGACCAAATCAGGAGGTAACGAATTTCATGGCGCCATATGGGAGTTTTTGAGGAACGACGCACTCGATGCGCGCAACTTCTTCTCACCGCAAACACCACCACTGAAACGCAATCAGTTTGGCGGAACGATCGGCGGCCCATTTGCCATCGCACCTGTTTTTCGTCAGCGCCATCCAACGTTCTTTTTTGTGTCATATGAAGGAGTGCGCCAGCAACGCGGCGTCACCTCTTCAACAGTTGTCCCAACCGCTCAGGAAAGAATGGGCGATCTTAGCAGCGTCAAAATTCCTATCATCGATCCCCAGACTGGCCTGCCGTTCATGGGTAATATAATTCCGACTAATCGGATCAGTGCGGCCGCGAAGAGTCTGCTGAGTCTTTACCCACTTCCTAACATCTCGACGGCTTCACGAACGTTAAACTTTACCGCCAGCCCCTCGCAAACAACCGATCAAAACCAATTCATAGTGAGAATCGATCATTCTGCATCGACTACGAGCACCTTCTTCGGCAGATATGTTTACGACAACTTGATCGATACCGCCCCCTTCCAATTCGGGAATGTTCCCGCTCAGTTCCCAGGTTTTACACAGGATCAGAAGAACAAGAACCAGAACCTTGCACTCGGTTACACGCGAATAATTTCGTCGACTGACATCAACGACTTTCGGTTCGGGTTCAGCCGGACGAACAACCCAACTCACTTTCTCCCACTTACTAAACCAAAAGACGTCGGCATCAACTTTGGCGTCCCGGACAACGTTGGACTCACGGATGTCCGTATCGCGGGGTTCTCTGGGATCGGCAACAGCATTTTTGGCCCATCGCGATATGTCTTCAATACTTTTCAATTCCAGGACACCTACACTCGCGTTCAGGGTAGCCACACCTTCAAGGTGGGCGGCGAATACCGCAAGCATCAGGAAAACATGCAACTACAGTTTGCTGAAAACGGCCAGTTCCTTTTCAACGGAGTGTTTACTGGTGACGCATTGGCAGATTTTTTATTAGGGCAGGCTTTCTATTTCACTTTTGGTGACTTCAAACGAGACGCGCTGCATCAACGTTGGAGCGCTACAAACTTCTTCGTTCAGGATGATCTGCGTGTTAACCAGAGGCTCACGCTGAATCTCGGAATTCGTTACGAGTATGTAACGCCGATTATTGATGCGTCCGGTCAAACAGCGACGGTGCTGATTCGTAAACCATTCACGCCAGGCGTTCCTCAGAGTGGGGTGGCTGAGACTGTTCTCGCCGGAACAAATGGTCTTTGCGACAAATGTACTTATCTTCCAGACCGGAATAATTGGGCTCCGCGTATCGGGTTTGCCTACGATTTGCTCGGCAACGGACAGCTGGCGATCCGAGGTGGTTATGGAGTTTTCTTCAACCAGATGGAAAGTAATCTGGCGTTGCAGAATGTTCTACAGCCGCCTTTCGCTTCGTTTCCATTGGTCCTTGATTCGGGTGGCGTTGGGCATGCGAGCCTCAGCAGTCCTACCTGCGGAGGTGCGTGTGTGCCTCCTGGCGCCGGCCTGGTCCTGGTGACAGACCCGAATATTGCTACCCCTTACATGCAGCACTTCAATCTCAACCTTCAGTATCAGTTCCTCTCTGACTTTGTGTTTGAGTTGGGTTACGTTGGCACTACCGGAACGAAGTTGCTTCAGTTTCAAGATCTAAATCAACCCATTTTTATCCCCGGTGTGGATCAAGCAGATAATCCACTTTCGACGCCTGCGAATAAAGAGTTGCGACGGCCTTATGCGGGTTACAGCACTATCGGCCAATCCGTTACATACGGGCGGTCGAACTATCACGCGTTACAAACGAGTCTGACGAAGCGATTTAGTCGTGGGAATACGTTTTTGATCGGCTATACGTTTTCAAGGTCAATCGATCTCGCTTCACAGTATCACTCCGGTTCTGGCTCTCCGATAGATCCGGCAATAGCTCAGGACGCAAACGACCTTAATGCCGATCGGGGCCTCTCGTCGTTTGATATGCGACATCGATTCACCCTCAGTGGCGTATTTGAATTGCCGTTCGGCGTTGGCAAAAAGTATCTGGATCGCAAAGGAGTTATTGGTAAACTTGTCGGTGGGTGGGCATTGAGTCCAATCTTTATCCTTTCCAGTGGTGTGCCCTTAACAGTGAGAGACTTTACTGATCCGTGTGGTGTCAGTGGTCCTTTCATCACCAGTTGTCGGCCGAACTTGTTGCGCAATCCTGTGCTTCCCAAAAACAAGCATTCGATAAACGCCTGGTTCGACACGGGAGCGTTTACGCGTCAGTCTTTCGGATCGTTTGGGACAGCCGGTCGAAACATCATTTTTGCAGACGGTGCGGAGAACCTGGATTTGGCGGTAATCAAAAGAACCCACTTTGGAACAGAACTTAGCGGTATGGACGTCCAGTTTCGTGCGGAGTTCTTCAATTTGCCGAACCATCCCCAGTTTGGTCCACCCGATCTCGACTTCTCATCGACAACTTTTGGACAGGTTTTCTCCACTGCCCGCGGCTCAACTGAAAGAGTGATACAGTTCGGCCTAAAGCTAAGTTTCTGAGGAGGCAACAGCGACTGCATTCGGGCTTGTTTCCGCAGTTAGGTTGTTTTGCGCGCCGATCTTCAGCGAGATTCGGGCCGAAATAATTTTTACGGTTAGCTTCTCGGCTGGAGCGCGCGATGAGCCGGTCACAATTTGTTTGTACAGATCCTCAAGGTGCATTCAACTCGATGCCGCAAGATATAATGTAATCTAGGGCACCCGCACTTACCCTGACCAGAAATGAATCAACGTAGAGAAGTCTTAAGAGGTCTTATTTCTACGGCCGTTGGTGCCACGCTGGCGGCGGGAAAGCCTTATGTTTTCTCCACGTCAGCCCATCGTGATTTTTCGAGCGCGCGCCCAGCTTCATCTCAGCGGAAGTTTAGTAGCCGTGCGGTTGAAACTAAGATAACTGAAGTAAAGCGCGCTATAGCTGATCCCGAATTAGCCTGGCTGTTTGAGAACTGCTTTCCGAATACACTCGACACCACAGTCACATTGCAGATGCGCGATGGTCGACCAGACACACTTGTGATCACAGGTGATATCAACGCGATGTGGCTGCGAGACTCTACGGCCCAAGTCACTCCATATCTTCCGCTCGCGCGCCACGATAAGGAACTGCAACGTCTGATCGTCGGAGTAATTAATCGACAAACGATGTGCATCCTCGTCGATAGATATGCGAACGCTTTTAGTTTCGGATCTAAAGCGTGCCCCTGGGGAATTAACGACAAACCGCCGTTGACTCCAGAGCTCTGCGAACGAAAATGGGAAATCGATTCACTTTGTTATCCCATTCGCTTGTCACATTCTTACTGGACAATAACCGGAGATACATCATGTTTCCATGCTGATTGGTTACGGGCGAGTGGATTAATTGTCCAGACTTTTCGTGAACAGCAACGACTGAATGGACCAGGTCCGTACAGGTTTCAGCGCACAACAGACAATCCCATTGATACTCCTCCGTTCAATGGTCTGGGTAATCCTACTCGTCCAGTCGGTTTGATTCACTCGGCCTTTCGTCCATCCGACGATTCGTGTGTCTATCCCTTCCTGATACCGGCGAATCTGTATGCGGTCGTGGCGCTGAAACAATTGGCAGAGATTTTGTCAACTGTGTTATCCGAGCAAAAACTAGCAGGCGAATGTCGTACATTAGCGCAAGAGATAACTGCGGCGGTGAATACGTATGGCAAAGCACTGGTCAGGCAATATGGATTGATATACGCATACGAGGTGGATGGCTTTGGGAATAAGCTTTTTATGGATGATGCAAATGTGCCCAGTCTCTTGTCGCTGCCATACCTGGGTTGCTGTACTGAGAACGATCCTGTTTATCGCCGGACCCGTGCGTTTATTCTGAGCGATCACAATCCTTACTTCTTTCGGGGACGGGCCGCCGAGGGCATTGGTGGGCCACACGTCGGTGCCAACATGATCTGGCCCTTGGGGATTATCGTGCGAGCATTAACGAGTACGGATGAGAAAGAAATTCTCAATTGTTTGAGAATGCTGAAAACCACACATGCCGGCACGGGTTTTATGCATGAGGCCTTTAATAAAGACGATCCAAAGAAATTTACCCGTTCATGGTTTGCCTGGGCGAATACAATGTTTGGAGAGTTGATTGTGAAGTTATACGAGCAGCGCCCGCATTTGTTGAAGGTTCAATTGTAGGCTGCTGGGACGAGGACGCCCTCTCGCAACAACCGGCGGACCAGGACCAACCGATCGTCGTCGTTCAGGCCGGGCAGTTCGCCCACCACCACGTCCCCGCCACCGAGTAGCACCTGAATCGCGGAACGAGTGACGGCGGGCAGCATGATGGCGCTATCTGGCATTTCCAGCACGATCAGATCTTGCTCGCTACGCAGCGACCACCGCAGGCCAGCCCTGCACCGCACAACTTGCTCCGGGTGCAATTCCATCGCGAAAGATGCCTGGGCGATCGGTCCAACTGGCTCTGGCGTGACGTCCGCCCACACCTTATCCCGCACCCACCGGGCTACGTCGACTGCAGGCACCTCGCGCAGCGCCATGGCGAGTTCGTCCACGACCGTGTGCAAGTGCGGTGCGAGTTGCGCGGGATCGCCGAAGTCGATACCTATCGGAAGTGACGCGCGCAGTTCGATGCGTTCCGCCAACAGCGCGCATAGCGCCTCGACCAGGGCGAACCGTGTCACGCTGTGCACGCCGACGCTGAGGTGCGCAGTCGTCGTGCCTAGTGACATCGCGGAGTGCACATAACCACGCGGTAGGTACAGGACATCACCAGGCTCGAGCACGATATCGAGCACCGGCTCTTCCTCGGCGGCCACTCGCGCGAGCTCTTTTTCCTCGGCCGCCACTCGGACGAAATGCTGGCGCTCCGACTCGTTGCTCAAGGGAGAAGGGCACACTGGTCTGTGCACCTTCCAGTGCTTGTTCCCGACAACTTGCAGCACAAACACGTCGTGCACATCGTAATGTGCGGAAAAGCCGCGCGATGACGGCGGGGTGATGTAAGCATTGGCCTGTACCGTATGCCCGAGTTCCCCGGCGAGTCGACGGGTGAAGTCGATCAGCGGCGGCCAGTTGCGATGCAGCCCCAGCAGCACGATGGTGACGCCGCCGGCAAACAGCTCTGCCACGCGGTCGTCGCGCACCTGGTCATCGACCGTCGCACCCGGGCCGCCCGAGCAGGTGAACTGGCGGGAACTCACCAGCTCGCCGTCCCGGACCATTCGCAGAAATGGGGTACGCAATCCGCGTCGGGACAGCAGTTCGTCAGCCGCGTCGAGATTGAGCAGATCATCGAACGAGCCACGTAGTTGCGCGCGTCGGGACAGCAGCGGCACTCGGCCCCAGTACTCAGCGGCAAAGGTTATCGGATCGGTAGCGATGCATCGGGCTAGCGCGGAGACGGACGGGTTGGAATCCACGGGTGCCGCCGCGGCAGCGGCTACGATCGATTTCGTCTCACCGCGGCCATTTGCTTCCGGACTACTATAAAATTCCGTCAACGCTTCTGATAGTAATCCGTTGCCGCAAATGGACGGGGCGACAGGCTGCGCCCTCTGATGATGAGTTGATCTTCCCGCCAACGAAGCCTCCGCATTCAAGCCTGGCATTCTCATTGGGAAAATCCCTCATAGAAAGATTGCATCGCGGTGATCAGGAAAGTGCCTCTGGACCTCCTCGCGTCACAACCCCGAAAGATGGTGGTCGGTGACTTGGTGGGTTCAACCAAAGATGACTGCATAAACACGTGTGGCTGATCAAAAATGCTCCTCCACTTTACACTTACGGATGAATAGTGGCCCGGAAGTACTACTCACTTAGTTGATGGGTACTTCCGTAACCAAAAAGTGGCAAAGCAACTTTTGAATAGTCCAAACACGCCGAAATGCCGCCGTGCTAGCGACGTCTACCAACCCAATTGCGCGCTGGTACTACTCGCATTTATCGCAGACATCGCAGCAGTGTCCATTTCCGTCTTTTGAACAACACTTACACGCTGCTCCACATCTGCTTATGCGTGCCAGGAGGCCTATGCCCCCGAGGCCAGATACCTCTCCCACGAGCAAACTCGGCACAATCAGATTAGGTCCACCGAACTCCCGCATCGTTGTGGAATAGGCTTGAGCTCTCTTATAAAGAGAAGCCTCCGCAGTAAATCCAGGCATATTCATGGTATTCCTACCTTCTTTCAGTTAGTTGAGTTCATCGGTCAAAATATGGTGACATCTTGGTCACCAGGAATGGAAACTCTTCGCTCACATCCACACGGACAAAGTACTTCTCGGTGAAATCCGTCTTGCGGTCCGTGTAAGAGAAGATGACATCTAAAATCTTGCGCACACCGCTGAGCGAAGAGGGACGAACTTCCACTCCCGCCAACGAGCATTCGCGTGCATGACATTCAGCAGCGGTTCCATAGATTTGAGGATATCGGAGTGCCAAATAATTCACCGCTCGATACTCGTCGGTTGCGCCAGAGTTGTCTACCATCTGCATGATACGCATGAAGACCTCTTCCGCTGCTGCCTTGAACTCATCTTCCGGAATCTTCTCCGAGCGTGGAATAGATTCGATGAAGGAATCCACGTCAAAAGAATATATCTGGTCAAAAGTGACAAGCGGCAACATCAGTCCGTTGAACATCTCTGCTGGGGCAATCGATCCGCGCGTGCCGATGACAACATCCACGTCAGTCGAGCGAGGTGCTGTGCGGATGGCTTCTACCAGGAGATCGAAATCCGCGGAATTACGAGGCTGAAGTATATAAGTGTCGAGGCCCTCGATAGTCAGTACATAACCTAATTGCCGCACCAGGTAACGGTTCTGGCGCTCCGACAGGACTTTATAAAGGGCTTCCCGGTCGGTCAGCCCGGCAGTCTCGGCGCGTCCCGTGGCCTGAACGAATTCCTTTTCCACTGAGTGGCTCGGAAAACGAGGTTCGATCCTACCAATCGCATAGACGAAGTTGCCCATCTCACCTCCATTAGGATTGTCTCCACAGGCAACACATGTTTCCTCCCCGCTCTGTGGGGAGAGGAGAGCCGTTGGCGTAAGACTAGCTGGAGACAGTGCCATTGTTGGTGCGTCGTTCGCGTCGCCAGGTTGCTGCACCTTACCTTCTTCTTGCTGCATAAATATCTCTCCTTACTTTGGGACAGATTTCAGCCACTGCATCTACTTCGGACGCCGGGAGAAAACTAGCCAGCGATTGAGTGCGGCAGCACGACGTTCGCAACCGCTGCAGGGCTTAATTCCAAATGCGTGCGTCACCTGCTTGATGACGTCACCGATGTAGACGTCCTTGTCGCTGAGGAACGCGGGAAGCCGCGCTCGATAAGGCGCACGTTCATTCACACGGTTATCTTTTGTTTCCGCCTTATTCATCGTTTTGATCTCCTCAATTAAATCTCGCCATCATTTGGTACGCCGCCCAAGCGTCTAACAAAGGGGGAACAACAGTGGTTCGTCGCGGTGCATGAGCCTGAGTCATGGCGAACTTCACCTGAGCTGCGGTTGCCGTTGGAAATTCCGACCACAGTAGCGCAATAGCACCGGTCACAAAGGGCGCGGCAGCACTAGTTCCCCTGAACGTGAGTTGTTTTCCATCGGCTCCCAGGCTGATAATTTGATCACCAGGTGCACTCAGACCTCGCCTGCCAATCGAACTTCCCAGATTCGACTGACTAATCGGTCTACCTTGAAGGTCACAAGCAACAACCGGAATAACCGACTGAGATCGAGTAATAGCGGAGCTTCCGATGGTTCCCTGATTTCCCGCCGCCACAACAACAATGACGCCACGCCGTGTGGCGTAATCGAGAGCTGCTTCTAATTCATGCTCGCCTTTGGACGATGGCGAAGCGAGGGCGGCACTCAGATTTATCACTCGCGCATTTGCATCAGTTGTCTCGATGATTGCCTCTGCGAGTTGCTGGGGAGTTGCGGTGGGCATCTTCCCGTTCATTGGGGCTGTCTCTGCAAAAAAGGGACGCACGAGCAGTGTGCAGTTGGGACATATTGCCGGGGCTGCTGAATTTCGCTTCGCGGACAAGATGCCAGCCACAAAAGTTCCATGCATGCAGGCGACGCTGCTTGCTTGCGCACAGGTACCGGCAAGTTTTCCAGAAATCTGACGGATATTTTCACCCGCAAGATCGGGATGATTCATGACAACAGGGCCATCTATTAACCCGACTGTTATTTCGGATTTTCCACTAGTAAGTTCCATTAACGCCGTCAGATTAACCAAATCCAAGGGGTTCATGACACTGTGCTTCAAGCACGGATCCAACAGCCCGTGCGGTTTTGGCGGGCTGGCCATTATGCTTCGCGAGAGATTAATCCGTGTTACTGTCGGGCTGAGTGGCGGTAAACGCCACGCTTAACACGAGGTATTTCCTATTGAAGGCTCTCAGCTGGATTTAGGCGAAACGTGCAGGGGGCACAGGCTCGTGAAAATTCAGCCTTACAAGTACGATCCCAAGCTCTGCGAGGTGGACGAGGACGAAGATTATTACAGCTACGCTGCTGAGTCAATGAGTATTTCGCAACTGTAAACCCCAAGTAGAAATGTCACCCAAATGCGCAAAGTAGAAATGTCACCTTTCTATTTGCGCAGAATGCATAGTTCCCCGCGACGCTCTCGTGCTTGGATTGAGTTCTCGCTGAAGTCGAAGCGGCGCCAGGGATGTG
>DASUYO010000461.1:0-3973 GCA_036377375.1 Pyrinomonadaceae bacterium | reverse complement strand
GTTAAGAGGTCCTTCAAGTAGGACGACACAGTACGCCATGAAAGTCTGCGCGTCGTGTTCAAACGACCACAGATGTTCCTGCTGCGGAGAAAGCCGAAAGCCTTGTATTTCAGTTGCCATATCTAGTCGTCTTTCGGGAATGGGCCAAGATCAATAGGTAACTTTGCCTCAAAAGTCGGAACACAGCGCCAAAGGCGCGGAATATGAAAGCCAGGCGCAAGCGCGAAGCGCGTCGCCCCTGGATCACGACCGCAATCCGTTCAAGGCCTGAAGGGCCGAAATATTTCGCCCGTTCAGGGCTAAGGTCATTCTCATTTTTCATGACCAGGGGCGACGCGCTTCGCGCTTGCCCCTAGCTTTCATATTCCGCGCCTTCGGCGCTACGTTCGTATACTTGCGACTCTTGAGGCAAAGCAATCAAACAATGATCAGCGAACCAGGCTTGGATTTTTAAGTGGTTGTAAAACGAAAGTCGGACTATCGAAGGGATTGATCAACTGTCGCCATAGGTGCACATCTCACCCATCGCTACCATATGCGCTCGTTCACCCACAAAAGGATTGCGCCCATGGGCGGCGAGCACGTTGTCGATCATCAGCACGTCACCTTTTATCCAGGAGAAGCTGCTTTCCAGTCGGCGGTATGTTTCCAGAACTGACAGCATGTCGGAATCAGCGATAAGTGAACCATCGCCGTAGTAACAGTTTCGGGGAAGATCTTCTTCTTTAAATAAGGAGCGCATTGCGACTCGCGTACTTTCGTCCAGACAGGCTGGGTGCCAATGCTGGGCCTGGTTAAACCAGGACATTTCGCCTGTCTTCGGGTGCTTCATTACAGCGGGTCGAATCGCACGTGTAGTCAGGTATGGACCATCCCAGGAGCACTCAATCATCTCGTCACGGCACCGGGCAGTTACCTCGGCCCTGTCGGACGTGCGAAAGACCGTTGGCCAGTCCAGTCCAAGACCTTTACCGTAGCGGCGAACATACATGATTCCTTTTTCTGTGAAGTTGTCTCTCACTTCCGGCTTGACCAGGTCGTAAACTCTGCGAGCATCAACGACCGGTGTTTCTCCGCCTTGCTGTGCGGCGACCATGCAGCCAAACCAAATTTTCAGTGGCCACTGATGGTTAAAAGAGTTTTCGTTGTGCCACAGGATCTGTTTATCGGCGGGATAGAAAACTGGCGTATATACACTGCCGCTGACAACGGTTCGCGGATGCTCGCCATTTTCGGTGAATAACTTCTGACAAAAAACTTGTGCGAAGCGCTCAAACTTCAAAGGTGAATCTACCTTGAATCCACGAAACAGTATGGCTCCATGTTCCAGTAGTTTTGTTTCGATAGATTCCCGATTGGTTTCAGCCCAAATGTTCAAGTCAACGTCACTCGAGTTTGAAGTTATCACCAGCGGCAATGTTTTATCCGGCGTGAGTAGAGCGGCTTTTACCGGTGGTTCTTTTGAAACTCCGATGGCCTTAGGTTTTATGTTCTTCAGCTTCTTAAGATTTGATTTGGCCAGCTTCTGCTCTGCTGCGATCTTGTACTCTCTGTCAGACACAGTTATTAATTCCCTGAGCTCCTGGCAACTAGTTTCAGGCCGCTCTGCAACGCCCTCCAACAGAATCTCGAAATGTCTTCCCATCTCGGCGATTGCCGCCGGATGAAACAGGTCCGCATTGTAATTGAGCCAACCGGTGAGTTTGTCTTTTGACTCCATTAAGATCAGTATCAAATCCATCTCAATGTTCTCGACCTCGATATCCAACAGCGTCATGCGCATGCCTGGAAGGTCGAAATACAATCCGCTCGTGTCCTGGTGAATAATTTTTATCTGAAACAAAGGTGGGTATTGCAGGTTGCGTTCCGGTTTAACAGCATCCACCACTCGATCGAAGGGCACATCCTGATGAGCATATGCTCCTAAAGCTACATCTCTTACTCGCCCCAGCAACTCACGCAAGGTCGGGTTTCCTCCGACATTCGTTCGCAAAACCAACTGGTTGACAAAGAACCCGATCAGACCTTCCACTTCTCCACGATTCCGGTTGGCTACATCTGTTCCCACTACGATGTCATCTCGTCCAGTATCGAGGTGCAGCAGCAGTTGAAAGACGGCCAGGAGAGTCATGAACAGCGTGACTCCCTCCTGTCGACTAAACTCCCTGAGTGATTCCAGCAAGCCTTGGGACAATTTTAGTTCGTGACGAGCTCCTCGATAGCTTTGCACAGTGGGTCGCGAATTAGCGGCAGATAACTCCAACAACGGAGGCGCGCCCGCAAGCTGCCTCTGCCAATACTCCAGTTGCGCATCAAGGACGTCTCCCTTGAACCACTCGCGCTGCCATTGCGCGAAGTCCGCGTATTGGATCGGCAATTCCGGTAAAGGCGAGGGTTGCTCTATTCGATAGGAAGTGTTTAGTGCCGCCAGTTCCTTAACCATCACATCGGTGGACCATCCATCGCTGATGATGTGGTGCATGGTCATCAACAAGACGTGATCATCCTTGCTGAGTCTCATTAGAGTCACGCGGAACAATGGCAGCTGCGTTAGATCAAAAGGACGCCTGGACTCTTCTATAGCTATCCTGCGAATTTCTTCAGTCTGGTTGCTTTCACTTATTTCCCTTAGGTCCAGCTGCCTTATCGTCAACCTAAACTCAGGATTAATGATTTGAATGGGCTGCTTCTCGCCCATGGCAAAGGTTGTACGCAAGGTTTCATGGCGACGAATGATCTCGTTGAAAGATCTCTCGAGCACATCCACGTCGAGATCACCAGTAAGACGAACCGCACCGGATAAGTTGTAATGATGACTGTTTGGCGTCAGCTGCTCGATAAACCACAGTCGCTGCTGAGCGAAAGAGCAGGCCAACTCTTGATCGCGTGGGATACGTTCAATCGCTGGCGGCTGTGAACCAGCGTTTTCGTAACTTTCGACACGCCTCGCAAACTCGGTCAAGCTTGGCGTTTCAAACAGAGTGCGGAGAGGCAATTTGATGTTGAATGCTTTATTAATTCGCGTGATCGCGCGCGTGGCCAACAACGACTGACCACCGATTTCGAAAAAGTTATCGTGTATGCTCACATGATCAATTCCGAGCAGCTCGGACCAGATCTGTGCGAGTACATTTTCAGTTTCAGTACGGAGCCCGATGTGTTCCTCATGTTCCGTCGAGACAGAGCTGGGCGGCGGCAGTGCGTGACGATCGATTTTGCCGTTGAGGGTGCGCGGCATTCGTTGTAAGGGAACGAAGCTGGCAGGGATCATGTAGTCGGGCAGATGCCGGCTGAGATAGGCACGTAGTCGGTTACTGCTCAAAGCGGCGTCCGCTTCACGCGCAACTATATAGGCCACCAACTGTTGGTTCCCCAGCCGGTCTTCACGCAGCAGCACTACCGCTTCAGCTATTTCTTCATGACTGCGCAGGGTCGTCTCCACCTCGCCCAGTTCGATGCGGCAGCCCCGCACCTTCACCTGATCATCAACTCGCCCCAAATACTCCAGCACTCCTGTTTCCAGGTATCGCCCCACATCTCCGCTGCGATACAAACGCGCTCCCATCTCACGGCTGTACGGATGTGGAATGAACCGCTCTGCCGTCAACTCCGCTCGTCCCTGATAGCCGCGCGCCAGCCCTGCGCCGCCGATATAGATCTCTCCCGCTACGCTCACCGGCACTAACTGTAGTTGCTGGTCCAGCACGTAGACCTGCATCTTCGTCAGTGGTTTCCCTATCGGCACCGCACCACCGTTCGCTCCGGCTTGACACTGCCAGTGTGTTGCATCGATGGAGACTTCCGTTGGTCCATATAAATTGTGTAATTCCACTCCCGGCAGTGACGCAAAGAATCGTTCCTGCAACTCTTTGCTCAGCACTTCGCCGCCGCAGTACACCCGCCGCAACCGCACACATTCTGTCAACCCATCTTCTTCCAACAGCACGCGCAGCATGGACGGCACCAATTGCAG
>DASUYO010000460.1:0-3638 GCA_036377375.1 Pyrinomonadaceae bacterium | reverse complement strand
GCACTCAGGCGCGGGTCGGCAAATTTGCGTGAAGGGCGTAGTTCTGCTTCACCGTATGTTCCGTCAGAGCTGGCCAGCAGTGCCGCATCGGAAATACCGAGCAGCAGATGCGGTACGGTCATGAGTCCAAACCACTCACCGTCATGACGATGGCACAGTGCTAAGTCACCCGTCCCATAGTCGAACTTTTCCAGCGTGGAACGCGTCGAGCCCCATTCCATCGCGCCGGGACCCAACATCATTGCTAAGGCTTGATCTTGAGGTACCCAATAATCCGGCTCTATGTCAGGGTCGGGGGGAACGAGTTCAATTCTCATTCGTTTCTCCATGGCTCATGTTGTGCACAGTACCACCCGCTCCGAGGCGATTCAATTAGACTTTGGTATGGTGGGCAAGGTCGCAACGAGCCTGATTTGAGCCGCAGCGATGGCGTGCAAAATTGAAAGCGGATTTGTGCTCAAGACTTCTTGACCAATCGTTCCAGAAAGCGGATAAGACGGGAGAAGGTAGTAACGCGGCTGATCGAATTACAAAGCTCATTGTTGCCACCCACCGCCCAGGGCTTTGTAGAGCTGTACAACTGACAACAGTTCGTTACGTTTTGTCTGAGTTAAGTCAAGCTCAGCATCGAATAATTCGCGATCCGAATCGAGGGCGTTCAAGAGCGTGTCCACACCACCTCTGTATCGTAGGTGTGCCAGCTGCGATCTATCTCGCAGTGTTGCAACCAACAACTCCTGTTGAGTTCGTATCTCTCGCACCTTCTGATATTGAATAAGGGCATCCGATACTTCTTTAAATGCATTTTGGATCGTCTGTTGATATTGGACGATTGCGAATTCCTGCTGTGCTTTTGCAAATTTCACATCTGACTTGAGTCGGCCGCCGGTGAAGAGTGGCTGACTTACTTGCGGTACGAAAGACCAGGACTTGCTCGCTCCAGTAAATAGGTTTGAGAGCTGATTGCTTTGAAAACCAAATAGTCCCGTCAAACTAATGGTCGGGAAAAAAGCTCTCTTCGCGGCGGATACCAGCGCGCGTTGAGCAACGAGATTCTCCTCGGCAGCGCGAATGTCGGGTCTCCGTTCAAGCAAAGATGATGGAAGATCCGCAGGAATAGTCGGAAGCGTTTGTTGTTGACCCAGTGGCCGACCGCGAGTGATTGATCCCGGATTATTACCAAGGATGAAACTAAGCTGATTTTCTGTTTGTGCGATCTGGCGTTCGGTATCAGGAATCGTCTGCGATGCCTGGTAGACCAACTCTTCAGCCTGGCGCACGTCCAATGCAGTCGCCAATCCACCTCGCTGACGCAACGTTATAAGTCGCAACGACTCTTGTCGTGTTGCTAACGTGCGTTTGGCTATATCCAATTCACTATCCAGCTCAAGCAAACTGAAGTATCCCGCTGCGACATCTCCAACGACGGTCGTCAGAACTGCTTTGCGATCTTCCTCCGAAGCCCGGAGCTCAGCGCGTGCAGCTTTAGTCTGTTGGCGCAACCTTCCCCAAACATCCAACTCAAATGTGAGGAGACTCAAGAAGACGCTACCAAAGCTGCGGCCCTTTCCACCCTGGCCGAAAGCCCCTGAAGGACCATCAGATGATGTGCGACTGGTCGTCAGATCTGCACCAGCCGCAAACTGCGGAAACTGATTAGATCGTGCAAGCCCCAGATTAGCGCGCGCCGCATTGATGCGGGCAACCGCGAGGCGCAGATCATAGTTTTGCATCATCGCGGTGCGCACCATCTTCTGTAGTTCGTCATCCTTGAAAATCTCAAACCATTTCAAATCACCAATCGACGTTTGACCGGTTGGCGCTGTAGAGCCACGAAACTCATTTGGTACCTTTACTGGCGGACTTTCGTTCTTTTGGCCGGCAACGCTACCGCCCAGCAAGTTAACAGCAAGAAGCACAGTCAATCCTTTTTTAGCTACCTCAATCAATGTTTAGTCTCCGGTTGCGGGCCGTGGCTCGGGTGTTATGAGTTCGGTTCCGCGTTTCCTGCTGAACTTCCTGGTGACTTTTTCAACTAAATAGAACGTCGCTGGAATTATGAAGATTGCGATTAACGTAGCGGCTAACATCCCGACGATTACCACTGTGCCGAGGATGCGACGAGCTGAAGCACCTGCCCCCGAAGCAATCCACAGCGGTGCTGAGCCGAAAATGAAGGCAAACGAAGTCATCAGAATTGGACGCAGGCGCAGACGTCCGCCCTCGAGCGCCGCGTCGATCAGATCGCGCCCTTTTTCCAATTCAGCCTTTGCAAACTCGACAATTAGAATGGCATTCTTCGCCGCTAAGCCAATGAGTACGATCAACCCGATTCGAGCGTAGACATCCAAGTCGTAGCCGCGCAGCCAAAGACCGAGGAAAGCTCCGAAAATCGCAATCGGTACGGTGAGCAAAACCGAAAATGGAAGTGACCAACTCTCGTACAGCGCAGCGAGAATGAGAAACACAAACACAAGCGACAACCCAAACACAGTCGTAGTACTTCCTGAAGCTTTTCGCTCCTGATAAGAAAGGTCAGACCAGTCATAGCCGATCTCCGGAGGAAGAGTTTGTTTTGCGACCTCCTCAAGAGCAGCGATCGCTTGTCCTGAGCTGTAACCCGGAGCCGTTGTTCCGATGATCTGTGCGGCGCGATAGAGGTTGAACCGGTTCGTGTATTCGGGTCCCAAAATCTTTCGCGTAGTCAGTAAAGATGAAAGCGGCACCATGTTGCCGTCGTTGTTACGGACGTAGTATTCAGCGATATCGTGATCGCTGAGCCGCTCCTCTCCATCTGCCTGAAGAAAGACTCGCCATTGTCTGCCGAATCGATTGAACTGATTCAAAAACAGACCGCCTAAATAGGCTTGCATCGTTTGATATACGTCTCTGACGTCAACTCCCTGTTTCAGTACCTTGTCTCGGTCGACGTCAGCGAAGATCTGCGGCGTAGTTGCTGAGAACTGTGAAGCAACACTAGCGAGCTCCGGGCGTTGCCGAGCAGCAGCGAGAAATTTTTGTAAGTTCTGATCAAGAAACTCGACAGATCCACCGCTGCGATCCTGCAACCAAAACGAGAGCCCGCCCGAATTTCCCAATCCCGGAATAGCCGGCGGACTGAACAAAAACGTAATTGCCTCTGGCACTTCGTTGGCGAGTCTCACATTTACACTCTTCACGATTTCCGCGGCAGTGTGTTTACGTTCGCCCCAGGGCGACAACGAAACAAAGAAGAATCCGTTATAACTGGCTGAGACGCGATTCAACAGACTGAAGCCGTTAATTGTTGTGGTGTACTGCACTCCTTCGGTTTGCTTGAGGATTGCTTCGACCTTCTTCGAAACCTCATCGGTTCGTTCGAGTGACGCTGCGGGTGGAAGTTGGATATTTAGAAACAGGAAGCCATAGTCCTCTTCCGGCAGAAAGCTCGTTGGCAAGCTTCTACCAAAAACACCATCGAATAAAGCAAAGCCTGCAAGAATCAGCACTCCTATGATGACCTTGCGGATTAGGCCACGGCTCAAAGCGATATAACCTTGCGTCGCTTTCGCGAACCAGCGATTGAACGCAGCGAAAAATCTGGCAAGCAGTCCACGCGCTTCCTTGCGCGGCCGCAGCATCAGCGCTGCGAGAGCGGG
>DASUYO010000459.1:0-2639 GCA_036377375.1 Pyrinomonadaceae bacterium | reverse complement strand
GAGACATGCTTTCCCACTTTGCTTCCAGAAGAATCCGCTTTCGCAGGCTACTCCTTCGCTCGTCGCTCATAATCGACGCCATTCTAAACGATGGTGTTCAAGTGTGACTACGAAGTCTAGTCGCGAGGGAAGAGATTTGCGGGCTGTTGCGCAGGCGAGTACCGTTCCAACAGGCGATATCCCAGCAGGAACAGCAAAATGAAGGCGAACGTTAGAGGCAAGCGTATGTCAGACTTCACCAGCATCCAGAAGTGCACCACGCCGGCGACGGCGGCAAAGTACACGAGCCGGTGTAGCCTGGCCCACCGCTTTCCGCCGAGTCTCTTTACCATTTTATTCGTCGACGTGATCGCCAGCGGCAGCATTAATATAAAAGCGGTCATGCCGGCGAGGATGAATGGCCGGCGCACGACGTCCTGACCCACACTAATCAGATTGAAGAGACGATCGAACCAGATATAAGTCAGCAGGTGAAGCGCGCCATAAAAGAACGCAAACAGACCGACCATCCTCCGGACTTTCACCAGCGAATTAATCCGAAAGATCCTACGCAATGGAGTGATCGCGACAGTCAAGCTCAGAAAGATCAACGTCAGCATTCCAGTCGTTCTGGTCGCGAACTCGAGTGGATTCGGACCAACTTGCTTATGGTAAAGGGACCCTAACAGCAACACGAGTGGTATAAGCGAGTTCACGAAGACGACGAGTTTTGCGAAACGCACGTCACTCATACATCAAAAGTATTTCACCAGGTCCATACCCTGATACAAATGCGCCACCTGCTCGCCGTAACCATTGAACAGTAACGTATCGCGCCGGCCGTATTCACCGATTCTTCGCTCCGTCGCCTGGCTCCAGCGAGGATGCGGCACGTTTGGATTCACGTTCGAATAGAACCCGTACTCATTGGGTGCCTCAATGTTCCAAGTAGTCGGCGGCTCATCCGCGACCAACGTCATCTTCACGACCGATTTGATGCTCTTGAATCCATATTTCCAAGGCACGACAAGTCTAATCGGAGCTCCGTCCTGAGGCGGCAACTTCTCGTCGTACATGCCTGTAGCCATGATCGTGAGTGGATGCATGGCTTCATCCAGGCGAAGGCCCTCGACGTATGGCCACTCGAGTATGCCTGTGTTCTGATTGGGCATGCGCTTCCGATCCAGGAGAGTTTGGAAGGCTACATAGCGCGCCTGCGAGGTTGGCTCGACTTTTTCCAGCAATTTGTACAGAGGAAAACCGATCCAGGGAATCACCATTGACCAACCTTCAACGCAACGTAATCTGTAAATGCGTTCTTCGAGTGGAAATTTGAGCAGCTCATCCAGGTCGAAAACCTTCGGTTTCTCAACTAAACCTTCAACCGTCACAGCCCATGGTGTGGTAACAAAGTCTTTTGCTGCATAAGCAACTCCGCTCTTTGAGGTATCGAACTCGTAAAAGTTGTTGTAGTTCGTAATCGCTTCGAAAGGAGTCAGCTTATCGTTGACAGCAAATCCTTCTTTGACTGCCTCTTCGGTTGGCGCTTTGGCCACATCCTGGAGCTTGTCACCTTCAACGGGCTGCGGCGGCGGTGGATTCAGGCGACGGTACAGTAGCGTGCTGGCGGTTGCAGTTCCGGCCAAAACGGCTGCCTGGATAAATCGCCTGCGGTTCAGGTAAACGTCTTTATCAGTGACCTTGTGTGACTTTTCGGGCATTTTAGTGACTCTTGCTCTTTAGGATACCTCTATTTGTCGCCTGGTTCGCCAAATACCTTACAAACTAATGGTGTGCACGGCCGGCGACCACGGAGGGTCGCCCCTACAGTTGATTTCAAGTCGGCAGCCTAATGCAAAAACTCTTGAGCAAGTAGCGTCTGACGGAATAACATCCCGTGCTCTTTGTGTCGCCCGCTAAAAGGACGATTGCGTGGAACAACCATCATCGCTACCTCCCCAAAAATCCGACAACGAACCTGCCGATAAGATTGGATTTCGAAGCAGACTCCTGCGCTGGGGAATTGTGCTGTTTGTCGCGGTCGGGATTCTTTTGATACCGGTTCCTTCCGGGATCACTCCTGAATCCTGGCGCTTACTTGCCATCTTTGCTGCGACCATCATGGGCTCGATAGTGCGTCCGATACCAGGCGCGGCGATGGTTTTGTTAGGCGTCACGGCACTGCCGGTCTTCCGAGTGATGACGATAAGTGAGGCACTTATCGGTTATGCCGATCAATTTGTATGGCTGGTGCTGGCGGCGTTTTTTATTTCACGCGGCATGATTAAAACCGGTCTGGGGCGGCGAATCGCCTTTCTCTTCATCAAGGCCATCGGCAAACACTCTCTCGGTCTAGCGTATGCGCTTTCGTCGACGGAGATGGTCCTGGCAACAGTAATTCCTTCCACTGGCGCTCGGTCCGGCGGAATTATCTTTCCCATCGCGAAGAGCCTCGCTGAAGCTTACGAATCTCGACCCGGTCCAAGCGCCCGCCGGCTGGGCGCTTTTCTGATGTCCAGTGTTTACCAGTGCAACGTCATTGTTTGCGCAATGTTTCTGACCGGGCAAGCGTCCAATCCAATCATTGCGAAGTTTGTACAACAGGTAACCGGAATCCAGATTACCTATGCGCGCTGGGCCATTGCCGGAATTGTGCCCGG
>DASUYO010000458.1:0-9149 GCA_036377375.1 Pyrinomonadaceae bacterium | reverse complement strand
GTTAATTCGTTAATTCGGGCTTTGCCTCAAACCTCTCAACTGGCATAGGTTTTGAGGCAAACTGCGTTTTTGCCTCAAAAGTCATTTTGAACTACGGATGCGTTGAATAACGAAAACGCTTCGTCGGGCGTCAGCACTGCTTCGGGACAGGAATCCAATCATGCACGCTAATCATTCTTAGGCTTGTGGTGAGATTCCCAGCTGCTGCATCTGTGCTTCTGCAAATTGAGTGACCGCATTACAGGCTGGACAGAAAGGCGTGATGCCGTGCGAGCAAGCGCCAAATGTCAACGTGCGGCTGTGAGAACAATTAACGCACTGAACGTGACGAGTAATCATACTTGAGGTTTTTTTCTGCGGCGGACCAAGTGTGTGCGTGTCTTTCCTGCACGCCAGTTCAAGCTGTAGCTTGTCGCTGAAACAGCAGCCTAAAGACTGAGCCCTGAACTGCTGATCTGCGCAATCCGTGACACTTTTTGCTCAGTTGACTATACTGGTCACCCTTGCAATTCCAGCATACGGTAGTCGGCGCTACTTACCAGACCGAGACTGTTACACGAGCCGATGCGTACCACTCGCCGCCGCATTTGGATCATCTTGCGCCTTGTTGTTCTGGCGTTCCTTATTGTCGGAGTAGTCGACATCTTCATTCTTGCAAGCTTGGTCTTTCTCGACACGACGCAGTCAGGCACAACATTGTCGCGCTTTTCGGATCCCATGGAAACGAAGATCCGCCCATCGTACGATCCGTACGAAGTGCTCGCCGGCGACGCCGGCTTCTCATCAAACCTCATTAACTACAAACGCTTGCATATCGATATAGATCCGAACCAAGTAGCTGCCAGTTACGACCTTTATATCAAAAAGGACCACCCATTGTTTGTTCAGGTCGAGCAAGACGCAAACGAACATCGAGCGGCCAAACTCTCAGACGAGGTGCTGGGAGCCGTCTCTGTTTCCGATCACGCGTTGAGCTTTGAGCGTGTGGAAACATCGATCTCTGACACTGACGACAGTGCACACATCATTGTGACTAGTGCTCCATATCGATCCGGCAGCAACCATTACGTGATCAACGTCCGTGCAAAGCAACTCAATCTGCCTATCAGCATCGCCAGCAAGGAGATAGTCGTACATACACGTGGCGTGAATATTTACGCCGGACGGCCGAACCTACCCGTTTCGAAGACTCAGGATGACGTACGTTACATTCTTCCTGGCGACGCAGATGAACTGTATTTTTTTGTAGAGGTTGTCAACCCAGAGGCGTACACCGGTGACAAGTTGGCCACCTTACTTGAAAAGGAAAGAAACGTCCCGGGTTTCGATCAGACGGTGTATGGACTGCTCGAAGCCATACCATTCATTCTTTGTATCTTTTGGTGCAAGCGCTACGCGTCGGTTATTGCTCACGTCCGCTCAAAGCAGGAAGTAATTAAGGCCTATTTGATATTCCACTTTAGTTATTTTTTCTTTTATTCACTGAACGATCTGATTATCAGGTGGCGCAGTCCATTTGCGTGGGCTGTCAGTTATTTCGAGCGCCGGAGCTTACCAGTGTTCGGCGCGGCCGCGTACACCGACACGAATATCCTTCTTCCCCTGATGGCGACATTTCTCTATGTTTGGCCGACATTCGCGCGAACTCATACCAATGCGACACAACCTAAAACCTCTCGCTTCCGAGAAAGAGCAAAACAGATTCTGGCTGCACTCCTACTAGTGTCCCTGCTCGCATTAGTAGGTTCGCTCGTTTCGAACAAACTGGGGACGATACGAACCAATGCCGGACTCCTTACGGTCGCTGAGTTTTACCTTCTGTTTTTCTCAATTTTGATTTTGGCTCTATATGTTCTGATCTTGCTTTTGGGACAAGCTACCAACCTGCCACGCCGATTAAATTTTTCTTTGACTCTGTTCTCGCTGTTACTTTTGCTGATCGTGTCCGAGGTGACTTATGTATATGCGGACCGTTCAGGAAACAAGTATTTGCGAGTTGCAAATATGATTCTTAGTGCCGTGCTCTTTGCTGCTTCAGCATTGAGAATCGTATGGTCGTTTGCGGTGTTGTGCTACCGAGCAGTTGCGAGCAGATCGCTACACAAGGATTGGAGAGTATGGACCGCGAAGAGACATCTTTTGTTTATCTTCGCGCTATTAGTCGTAGCGATTTCAACGAGATCCTGGACGTGGCCGATGAAGTATTGGCCCTTGTGGTCCTTAGCCTGGGAGCTAAAGGACCTGTTTTTCCTGGTGCTCGTGTGGTTTCTTGCGAGTTTTCTGCACCAGGCTTCGGCGGAATCCGATTGGCTCAAGCTGCCTGACTCCGTGCGCAATACGGGTATCCTTTTGGCTCTTTTCCTCTTTTATTCACCGACAACTCGTTGGAATTACATTCCGGTGTCGTTCATCGCAGGTTTCTTGCTATTGGAGTTTTGGTTACTGCCGAAAAAACAATTCGATCGAAGCCACTTATCGGAGATCAAGTCACGTCTGAAGAGACTGATCAAGGATGTGATCGCCTTGAACGATTCTGAGCAGGCGCTGAAGACCCTGAAGAGTGAGCTACTGACGAAACTCGGAAAAGGAGAGATTCAACCACAGCAATACTCTGAAAAACTACATGTGCAACTCGACGCGGTAAACGCATGCCGAGAAAAACTGATGGTCCACCATCGATTCGCCAAGGATGATGTGCTGGCTTTGGGTCCGGGCAAATCGGCATGGGACAACGGTTATAAGGTGGCCCACTACAGTATGCTTTTCGCCATACCTTGGACCATCCTTTATTTGCGCGACATTGTCCGTGCTCCAGCCACCGGAGAAAGCTATCTCCTGCTCGATCTCGTGAATAACGTAGTCTATTTCCTTCTAGCCTGGCTCTCCTATGGATTTATTTTCGGTTACTTTTATCCTCAGATACGAGGAAAGAATGGCCTCCGGAAGGGGTTGGCTATGTTTTTAACTATTGTGGTACCCGGGCTCGTTTGGACTGCGCTGGCACAACCATTGGACACTGCAAATTGGGCCTCGTTCGGCTTTTGGACTCTCCAGATCTTTGTTCATATGATGCTATTAGGAATGATCACGGGCGACTTCTTCATGATGCGCTCCCATGGATTCAGGTGGGGCCAGTTGTGGGAGGTTCATAGACTGACATTTCTTTCGGCTTGGGCCTCCTCGGTGATTTTGGCAATCGCAGCGGCCGCCAGCACACTGATCGCCTCGGGCGCTACTCATATACTGACCTCCGCTCTCAAGTATGTGGGGGTCATTCCAGAAAACGTCGAGCTGCCAAAGAAATAAGATTGTCACGCGCTTCTCTTCGACCCACGTGAGACGAAATTGAATTGGAAGGAATCAGGAAAGTAGGACAAGCAAGAATTGCCTGCCCTACTTGTCGCGGTGGAGCTTTAGTCGTGACGTGCTCGACGCCGATCGCGGTAGAAGTCGCGCACATCCGCGCGACGATCGCGACGATCAAATCTTAGATCGCGACTGTCTTGCCGGATATCACGCGTGTCGCTTCTGATGTCTCTTCGGTCAGCGCGCAATTCTGCTCGTGAAGCTCCTTCGTGTCTGTCTTCTCTGAGCTCACGAATATCTCCTCGACGCTCGCGAGCATCTGCCCGCAAGTCGCGTCGATCCGATCGGATGTCTCTTGTGTCAGAACGAATATCGCGGCGATCCTCACGCAGATCTCGGCGTTCTCCGCGACCAACATGCCGGTGTTGGGCCATGACAACACTGCCTGAAAAACAAACCGTTCCGGCAAGTGACAATAGGATGCAAAATAGTCTTTTCTTCATTCCTTAATCCTCCATTTCATGTATCAATGTTGTTGGTGGCGCTTCGACGGAAACTTTGGAGGAGAGATGCAAACCACCCTTACTATGGATTAGACGCGGCACGAGGTTGAGGAGCCGAGATTTCTTTTCTGTTATCTCGAGGGGATAAACATGGGCCACGCGAGACGACGACCAAAACGCTTAGCTGAAAAGCTGCTACAGATTCGTAAAACGTTTGGACTTTCTCAGAGCGAGTTACTCAACAGACTCGGTTTCGACGTTCTGCCTAACTGCATCTCGAAGTATGAGAACGATCGGAATGAGCCGCCCACCGACATCTTACTTGCCTACGCACGTCTGGCCAGAGTTCCACTCGAACAACTCGTCGATGACGATTTGGAATTGGTGAGACTGGGAAATCTCAACGATCTTACGTCAGAATAATAATAGTTACTCGGAACGAGATCTGATAATCTATCGCCGCCTTTCCCTCGCGTTCTCATGAAGACCAAGACATCACAACTGCCTGAACTTTTAGCCTGTGAGCAGGCCATACGCCGCGAGACTGAAATTCTGCGCGATGCCGACATCGCACTGACGCAGAATCTCAGTCTTGAAAAAGTGCTTGAGACGCTGCTCGATTTTCTCGCCAAGCTGGTTCCTTACGACAGCGCCAACGTAATGCTGCGGAATGGAAACTCGCAATTCGTCGTGAGTGCTCTGAGGCGCTACGAGGGCTTTCAAAACGTCGCAACTACCCGTGCTATCTCCTTCGATGAAAACACCAACCGCATCCTGCGGCGCATATGTCTCACGAAACAAAGTCTCGTCGTGCCTGATACTCACGAGGAACCGGATTGGGAGTTTGTCGAGGGCGCCGACCACGTTCGTAATTGGTTGGGAGTGCCATTGGTTACTTCAGGCAAAGTCATTGGCTTGTATTCTGTCGATAAGGCCGAACCCCTGTTCTTTCAGACAGAGCATATACGTCTCGCTGAGTCGCTTGCGGCCCGGGCCGCGAGCGCCATTCAGAATGCTCAACTGTTTGAGCAAAGCCAGCGGTACGTCGCGGAGCTGGAGGAACGAATCGCCGAACGCAAGCGCGCGGAAGATGCCTTGCGCGAAAGCGAGGAGCGCTATCGTGAGCTGTTCGAGAATGCGAAGGACGCCATCTATGTTCACGATCTCGAAGGAACTTACCTCAAAGTAAACCGCGCTGCGGAGGAACTCTCGGGATATACGCGTGAAGAAATTGTCGGTCACCACTTTAGCGAGTTTATCGCTCAGGACCACCTCAAGTGTGTGCACGAGAGGCTTGACGCGAAACTCGGAGAAACCGACGAAACGACATATGAGGTCGAAGTGATTGCGAAAGACGGACGACGTGTGCCGGTTGAAGTCAGCAGTCGTGCCATCTACCAAAACGGAAAAGTCGTGGGTGTTCAGGGTATGGCGCGCGATATCACCGAACGCAAGTTGGCGCAGGACACCCTGCAAATGTTTTCACGCCAGTTGATCGAAGCGCAGGAAGATGAGCGCCGGCGAATTGCGCGTGAGCTGCACGACCAGATTGGTCAGATCCTCACCGCCGTCAAGATGAATCTACATACCGTACAGCGATTTCGCCTGGGCTCCGAGGCAGGCTCGTACGTGAAGGATAATATTGAAGCAGTCGATGAAGCACTGCGTCTGGTGCGCGATCTATCAATCGATCTGCGGCCGCCGGTACTGGACGATCTTGGTCTGGCTACCGCACTCCGCTGGTACGTCGATCGGTACACAAAACGCACCGGGTTAGATGTCGAAGTCGAAATCGAATTGCCTGATCCCAACATGCGTTTCTCTAGGGAGCTCGAGACGGCATGCTTCCGGATCGCGCAGGAGGCGTTAACGAATGTCGTGCGCCATGCGAAAGCTCGTCAGGTATTGCTACAGCTGGCAACCGACGGAGATCTTTTAGTGTTAGTAGTAAAGGATGATGGTGTCGGGTTCAATACTCACAAGCTAAGAAAGCGTTCCTCGCGTGTGGCTACTCTCGGACTCGTGAGTATGCAGGAACGAGCTCATTTTGCGGGTGGAATGATCGACATTAACTCAGCACCTTCGCGAGGCACAGAGATTCGATTCAGCGTCCCGTTCCAGTCGAACTCCTGACGTTGCACTTCTGAGAGACAAACTGTTCCATCTTCTCTTCGAGCTCGACAAGCGGTGTGTAGTGATCACCCGGATGAGGCTCGCTGTTTTCAATAAACCAGGTATCGTTCCGGATCGAGTTTAGTAATGCGGAATCGTAGCCAAAGACACCTATAATATCGATTTGACGCTCTTTCATTGCCTTCACCCAGGTCTCATAAACAAAGCGCTGTGCTGCGGGCGCCACTCGATGTATGCCTCTGTTCTGCTCGCCAGTGGGTTCGATCATCTGTAGATAAAAGCGCGCCTGAACAAGCGCAGCGAGCAAGCCGCCGATTTCGATCTGGACCACAGGCGTTGGTACCGCCTCGCGAGCTCTCGAAACAAAGTTATAAGGATAGCCGAGATAAGCAACCTGAATCGGGCCCGATGGACCATGTTCCGAAGTGATGTCCCACGTGTGAGGGTTAACGTTGAAATCTGACTTCCCTTTCAGGTCATTTATGATTGGCCCAAACTCCTGATCGCCTCCGGACGCACTCAGAAGTTTCACTCCCGGTTTGTGTTTAAGCGGCCATTTATTTTTGAAGGGATTGCGACCGGAACAACCGATTACGTAATCACACCGGAGCATCAACTCTTCGAGAGAACTGACACGAGTGACTCTATCAATAAGCGCAGCCGGAACCTGAGCATCTGAGCACGGATCGTAAAACAAGACTCTGTTCCCTTGTCTGACAACCAAATTGGCAAGCGCCCGGCCAATACTTCCCATACCAATGATGCCGAGTTGTTCTCCTTGCAGCGCATTACCACGCAGAAAGTCCTGGTTGAATTTCTCAATGAAGCGCTGAGAAAAGATTGGCCCACCGATCTGAAGTTTGACCGCCGATCTGGCCCATGAGATCACTGCGAATGGCGGTGGCTTCTCTTCAAAAAGAAACATACCGAGGGAAGTCTGCTCGACACCGGCTACAGCATATCGCTGAAGAATCTGCGAAGGCGTGCTGGTGATGCAGACTCCTCCATCGTCCAATACGAGCACACGCCTGATCTGTCGCCTGCCCAGCGCTTCAGCCGCGACTTGCCAGAGCCTGTGTGTGTCACGTTCAACGGTGGGATGGAATTGTCCCGCATTAGGAATGGCGCTCTCAACAACAGTGACGCCCATGTTACGCAGTGTTTCAATGACGGGAGCACTGTTTGAATAAACTTTGCCAAGCGCAAAAATGTTTTTCAAATTGAGACCCATCTCAGCGGCGGTCTTGAACAGTTCGATTGTTTGTTCAAGCATGTGCTGAACAGCTATCAGTGCTGTATCTTCACCGAAATGAAAACCTGAGGTTTGGGCAGAACTCAATAGAGCTTGAGTTACTTCGAGAGGGCGTGATTGTGAGCGTGACATAGCCAACCGGGCCTGCCCGCAGATCGCGACTATTGAGCGAGGAGAGGTTGGGATCGCTCTGTGGGCAAGCACCTCCCTAATGTTTGAGCTTAGATGCCTGAAAAAATGAAAATATGTGTGCTTTTTATGCTGCTTTGGCGGCAGGCGGCTAAGGCTTGGCGGAGGGGCCTGTCTTGACACCCTAAAAGCCAGACTGCTAAATTACGCGGTCTTTTTCTGCTCTAAATTCGAGTCTATGTACACACAAAAGGAGCTGTTTTGACTAGCGAATCAGGTTACCTGTTCACCTCCGAGTCCGTCACCGAAGGTCATCCAGACAAAATCTCCGACCAAATCTCTGATGCGGTGCTCGATGCCGCACTCAGTGTCGATCCAAAGGCACGCGTAGCTTGTGAAACTCTCGTAACAACCGGTCTCGTTGTCGTTGCCGGCGAGATCACAACCGACGCCGTGATCGATTACTCGCGAGTCGCTCGCGAAACGATTCGCGAAATCGGCTATACCAGTTCGAGCTTTGGTTTCGATGCCGACACTTGTGCGGTTCTATCGGCAATCGATCGACAATCTCCTGACATCGCGATGGGAGTTGATACTGGCGGCGCAGGCGACCAGGGGTTGATGTTCGGATACGCGTGTAATGAAACGCCGGAGTTGATGCCTTTGCCGATTCAGTTGGCCCATCAATTGACGCGTCGTCTTGCCGAAGTGCGCAAGTCAGGCGAGCTTTCTTATCTGCGTCCGGACGGAAAGTCTCAGGTAACTGTTGAATATCGTGACGGCCGGCCGTTCCGTCTCGACGCTGTCGTTATCTCCTCGCAACACTCTCCCGACATCGGCAATGAACAATTGCGCTCGGACATCCAGGAGAAAGTAATCAAAAGCACAGTGTCTTCTGAGTTGCTCGACAAAGGTACGAAGTATCACATCAACCCGACCGGCAGGTTTGTCACGGGAGGTCCGATGGGTGACGCCGGCGTCACCGGTCGTAAGATCATTGTCGATACGTACGGAGGCTACGCGCCTCACGGCGGCGGTGCCTTCTCAGGAAAGGATCCCACGAAGGTGGATCGTTCCGCTGCTTACATGGCGAGGTACATTGCCAAGAACATCGTAGCCGCTGGACTCGCGGAGCGTTGCATGGTCCAACTAGCCTATGCTATCGGCGTGGCTGATCCGGTTTCGGTGAACGTCAATACGGAGGGCACGGGACGACTTAGCGAGGCCGCATTGGCTAAACTCGTACGAGAGCACTTCGAGTTGACGCCGCGCGGCATAATCGAGACCCTGGATTTGCGCAGACCTATTTACAAAGCTACCGCTGCATACGGCCATTTTGGTCGTAATGAGGAAGGCTTCACTTGGGAGAAGACTGACAAGGCAGAAGCTTTGCGCTCAACTGCTGGAATTTAACCGAACCGAGCGCAGTCGCGCCGGGTAAATCTTATCATTGAGGAATCTTCAAATATGAGTTCTGCACCATCCGTCGAATTCGACGTGAAAGATATTAACTTGTCGAGCCATGGCAAGCAGCGCATCGAGTGGGCTGAGCGTGAGATGCCCGTTCTTCGTCTCATCCGCGAGAGGTTTGCGGAAGAGAAACCGCTTAGCGGCGTGAAACTGGTTGCATGTGCACACATCACCACTGAGACCGCAAATCTCGCGCGCGCTTTGCAAGCAGGCGGCGCTGAGGCGGTCCTGATCGCTTCGAATCCCCTTTCGACTCAGGACGACGTCGCCGCATCGCTGGTCGCTGACTGGGGAATTCCGGTTTACGCGATCAAGGGAGAGTCAACTGACACTTACAATCGTCACGTGCGGACCGC
>DASUYO010000457.1:0-14378 GCA_036377375.1 Pyrinomonadaceae bacterium | reverse complement strand
TCATGGTCGCGTCGATCTCACGCCATTGCTCACGCACAGTTTCTCTTTGGACAACATTGGAGCAGCTTATGACCTGTTCGGCGAGCGGCTCGACGGTGTGATGAAGGTAGCGATTAGGCCTTGAGAAATGCTGAAGCGGAGGGTGTCACCAAACTGTCATGATTAATATCAAACGTATTCTTTGCCCGACCGATTTGTCGCCGCATTCCGGAGACGCGGTGCGTTATGCATTGGCCTTGTCGCGCGCACACGAGGCTGAATTGATTTTCCTTTACTGCACGAATGATGTGGACGGCGAATACAAGCTTGCAACGTCTGTGTTGGAAGACATCGATCCTTCTGATTCAAGGTGGCGCTTTGTCATTGCACCTGCCGAGGATGTTGATGAGGAAATAATCGCGCAAGCGCAGGTGGCGAATGCTGATTTGATAGTGATGCGATCGAGGCGCCGGCCACATCGTGCGGCGCTGTTGGGTTCCACGGCTGAGTCAGTTTGCCGGAATGCTCCGTGTCCGGTGCTTGTCATGCACAACGACGAGCGCGAGTTCGTAAACGATGAATTGAGAGTGGATCTAAGACGTGTTCTCGTCGCTTACGACTTCTCCGACTACGCCGAGCTGGGTCTGAGGTATGCGTTATCCATCGCGCAGGAGCACCAGGCAGAATTGCATCTGCTTCATGTCTTGCCGCCAAATTCCGTAAGCGAGCCAGAGATCGCGTGGTACCCGATCAAAGGTGAGTCCGCATATCACAGCGCGGCGCGCCGGCTGCAAGGTGTCGTGCCGGCTGAGGTCCATCTTTGGTGCGACGTAAAGACGGCTGTCAGTGAAGGATATCCTTATCGCGAAATCTTGAACTACGCTGAGGCGAACGAGATTGACTTAATCAGTGTGGGCGCGCACGGCGCCGGATTCGGAATGCGCGCATTGTTTGGATCCAACGTCGATCGCGTGCTACGCCAGGCACCGTGTCCTGTGTTGGTGGCACGTCCATTGCGACCGCGGATGATCCTGCCGAACCTTGAATTTAGCCACAAAAAGGCACAAGAAGCACAAAATGTATTTCAAAGGTGAGGCGCATCGAGCTCATTTTTCTTTTGTGCTTTGTGCCTTTTTGTGGTTTACATGCGCAAAGTTTCGCAGTGTTGCGCGAAAGTACACGGCAACCCGCCTTGAAATAACGCTGAAAGCCTTGAATTCGCATGGTCTGGAGGTTGCTCTTAACTCTGAACGCCTATGGGAGAACATCACGTCCAACAATACACGGATGGCAGAAAGGCGCAGGCCTTCATGAAGGCACTGCTAGAAGATCTATGCGCGCTCAGGTGGATGCTCGAGGAGGGTTGTATAGAGAGCGGCGTCACGCGAATCGGAGCAGAGCAGGAGATGTTTCTCATCGATCGCAGTTTGAGACCTGCTCCTGTTTCATTGGAAGTTCTCAAGGATGCTAACGACGCGCGATTGACAACCGAGATCGCCCGATTCAATCTCGAAGCCAATCTTACTCCACTCAAACTCGAGAACCGTTGTTTCAGCCGCATGGAACAAGAGCTCATCGAGCTGATCGAGCTGGCGCGCAATAGCGCCGCAACTCAGGGCGCGGATGTTCTTCTCTCGGGCATCTTGCCGACGCTACAAAAATCAGATCTGACTCTCGACAATCTCACGCCTGTCGCGCGGTACCATGAGTTAGATCGTGGCGTGATCAGGCTGCGTGGCGGACCGCTTTCGATTCACATAAAGGGATTGGACGAGCTGTATCTGACGCACGACAACATCATGATGGAATCGTGCAACACCAGTTTCCAGGTCCACTTCCAAAGTAATGCCAAAGAATTCGCCAATCATTACAACGTCGCTCAGGCGATAACCGCACCAGTGCTGGCTACTGCTGTCAATTCGCCGCTGCTCTTTGGTCAACGCTTGTGGCAGGAAACACGGGTTGCGCTGTTTCAGCATTCAATCGACGAACGCTCCCGCCCGCAACTGGCGCGCAACCAACCAACGCGCGTCAACTTCGGTGATCGTTGGGTTGAGAATTCCGTCATCGAACTTTTTCAGGAGCAAATTGTTCGCTTCCGTCCGATCATGATTTCTGAGCCAGACCACGATCCGTTCAAGGTTCTGGGGCGTGGTGAGACGCCTTTACTCTCAGCCCTGCGCATGCATAACGGAACGGTCTGGCGCTGGAATAGGCCTTGTTATGGCGTTACCGAAGGTGTCGCTCATCTGCGGATCGAGAATCGCGCACTGCCTTCCGGACCAACTATTGTCGACGAGATTGCTAACACTGCGTTCTTTAGCGGGTTGATGGTGGCACTTCCACAGGTGTACGGCGAGATTTCGGAGCGAATGGTTTTTGACGATGCGAAGATGAACTTCTTTCGCGCCGCCAGGCATGGGCTCGATGCTCAATTCCAGTGGATTGACGGACAAAGCCTCAGCGCAACTTCGCTAATCCTGGACCAACTGCTTCCGCTTGCGCGTCAGGGTTTGAGCAGTTCGCACGTAGCAAGTGAAGACATTGATAACTATCTCGGCATCATCGAAGAACGGGCGCGATGCGGGCAAACCGGTGCGCGCTGGATAATGAAGTCGCTTTCGACTAACGGGAGCTCTGCTTCAAAAGACGCCGCCCATAGAAGATTGACCGTCGAGATGCTGGCAAACCAGAAGCATGGCCAACCGATCCATCGTTGGCCAATCATCGAAAAGGCGGACTCTGAAGAGTGGGAGCACGGCTATCGTACTGTCGGTCAGTTCATGTCGACCGATCTTTTCACGGTTAAGCCCGACGACCTGATCCATCTTGCGGCGAGTGTGATGGACTGGCGACACATCAGGCACGTTCCAGTGGAAGATGAAGAAGGCCAGTTAGTGGGTTTGGTAACTCACCGCGGATTACTTCGCATCATCAGCAACGGAAATCACGCCTCTGAAAGTGCTCCCCTTACTGTGCGACAGATCATGGTGGCAAACCCATTAACTGTTTGCCCTTCCACATCTTCGCTGGAGGCGATCGAAGTCATGCGCAGTAATCGCGTCGGTTGTCTTCCGGTCGTCGACGGTAATCAGTTGGTTGGTATTGTCACGTCTTACGATTTTCTCGAAGCCTCAGCGAGACTTTTCAAACAACACCTCGCAAACCTCTCAGTTGGAGTCTGAAATGCCGAGCGCGCAAAGAAAAATTGAAGAGCCGTTACAAGTAGCAGACCAACCGCGAGCTGATCTGCATTCACTCTTAAACGCAATCCGCGCATCGAGTATCGGCAATCTGAATTCACTCCACGGTCGTGGAAGAGTTTTGTTTTCAGAAGGAGAACCGGCACGAGGCGTCTACATTCTGCGAAGCGGCCGAGCTGCCGTTTCGATCTCGTCGGGTGAAGGACGGGTCGTGATGTTGCGCATGGCCCAGGCGGGCGATGTTTTGGGGTTGAACTCAGTGCTGCGCGATGGACTTTACGATACGACGGTGAAGACGCTTGAGCCATGTCGCACAGATTTCATCGCCCGTGCGGAATTGATTGAAGTCATGCAGCGCAGTCAGGCAGGCACTCAGGCGATCTTAAAGATATTGAGCCGAGAGCTAACTGAACTCACGGATCATGCGAAGTTATTACTTCTGCCACAAACAGTACGCGGACGATTGGCAAAGCTGTTGTTTGAGTGGAGCAAGGGAAACGGCTCGGACACGTCGCGGACAGTGCGACTCGACAGAGTTTTTACACACGAAGAGATTGCTGAAATGATTTGCTCGTCACGAGAGACCGTGACGCGTCTGCTGGCGAGTCTGAGTAAACAGCAGGTGATTCGCGTCACAACAGACAGCATTCTGATTCTGGATCGACTTGGTTTGGAGGAGTTGGCCCTTGGTTGAAATCTTGACGTCTTCCGTTGATGAGTTCATGATTTGAGCACTCAACGTGACGGTCGTCACATTAAAAACGACCAATAAAACCTAGAATACTCCCGCGCCGCATTCGAACTCAGGGTCAGTCTAATTCAAAGAATTCAAGGAGGGCCCTAGATTGTATAAATTCATCAAAGCACTCCTGATCTGCGCTTTCATAGTGTCGGCCGCGGTTTGGCTAAGTTCCAGCAGTTCGTCGCACTCTGCTCAAACTGCCCAAACGAAACCCGCGTCATACAAGTCTGAGGATTATGTAGGTAGCGAGGCTTGTAAGGATTGCCACGAAGATCAGTTCAAAGCCTTCTCGCATACTTCTCACGCACAGCTCACAAAACTCGGTAGTTGGAAAGAGAAGGTGACGGGTTGCGAATCCTGCCATGGTCCAGGCAAGGCGCACTCTGAGGAAGGCGACCCGAAGAAAATCATCTCCTTCAAGAACAAGTCGTCGAAAGAGATCTCCGAGACATGCTTAGGCTGCCACGCGGGCAGGGAAGAACATAACAACTTTCGTCGCGGCGAGCACTGGCGCAACGACATCGGATGTACCGATTGCCATTCAACCCATTCTCAACCACGCGGCCGGCAACTGGCTGCTTCGAATGTGTTTGTATCCGCAGCCAATGCACAAAAGCCAGGCTTCTCCGATCTGAAATTGCTCAAGAATAGCGAACCGCAGCTTTGTCTCAGTTGTCATGGCGAGACGAAGCACCAGTTCAACTTACCGTTCCATCACAAGGTGCTGGAAGGCGCAATGAAGTGCAGCGATTGCCACAATCCTCACGGCGGTTTCGAACTGAAACAAACAAGACTGGCGACCGGCGCAGACGCTGCTTGCATCAAGTGTCACGCAGACAAGCAAGGCCCGTTTGTTTACGAGCATGCACCGGTCAAAACCGATGGGTGCATCGCGTGTCACACGCCGCACGGTTCGTCCAATCCACGTTTATTGATCACAAGCCGCGTCGCACAGCTCTGTTTGACCTGTCACAGCACTGCTCATGGTGTTGGCGCGGATGAGCCCGCAGGTCCGCAGCACAACCTGAACGCGCAATATGCAAATTGCACGAATTGTCATATCAAGATCCACGGCTCGCGATCGAGCCCTGTCTTTTTCCGATAGCGGAGTGGGGATTGCGCCATGAGTACGAAGCAAAAGAAGAATCTGCTGCACATCATCGGATTAGGATTGGTCCTGTTCGCGTCCGTGGCGATCGCTCGGGCGCAGCAATCGTCACCGTCGCCTTCACCAAAGCGATCCGATTACGACGAGACGCCGGCTGACACAGGTGAAAAGGCTGGCGCCTTCACAGTCGTTTCGAGTCTCGAGTTTGGCTATCGTGGGCTTAGAGTTGACGGCGATCTGAACAAGTATCAAAGCGATCTGAACTACAAGGCTGGCCCAAGACTCTTTGACAGTTCTTTCCTGCTCAAATCGACAAACGGCAAGGCTGACCTGTTTGAAACATTTCTTGTGTCCTCAACAGGCTGGGGAGCCGATCCGCAAGGCTATCTTCGGGTGAGTGTCGAACAACCCAAGTGGTATCGCTTCGATGCTACTTATCGGCGCTTTAAATATTTCCGTTTCCTTAACACCTTTGCGAATCCGAACTGGGTGTTCAGTCCGGCAACTTTTAGTGTTGCGCCGAAACCGGTCACGGGCGAGCACGGGTACAACACACGAGTAAAGTTAGGAGATTTTGACCTCACACTGCTGCCAAAGAACCGATTCATTCGTTTCAATGTTGGATATTCGCCCGAACGTTACAGTGGTCCAGCATTCACGAACTACCACGTTGGCGGAAATGAATTCAATCTCCTATCGCAACTAAGATCGCGCGCCAATGATTTCCGTGTCGGCGCCGACGGCAAGCTCGGGCCACTGAATTTTTCGTTTCTACAGGGATTTCGCCGTTTTCGTGACGATAGTGTGATCGATCTTGGAGTTACTCCGGGCAGAAACCTCAACCCGGCGGTCGCGAATTTGACCAGCTTCGATCGCAATGAACCGGCGCGCGGCAGCGTTAACTACACGCGTTTCAGTTTGCAGACACTTGTCGCTAAGAAACTCGATGTCACCGGTCGCATCATTTACAGCAAGGCTAAGCAAAACTTCGCTTCTCTCGAAAGCTTTACCGGTCGAAACTGGAACCCGCGAATCACCGGTTTTCCTCCGAGTCCGCCCGGTGCGACGCCAAACATTCTCAACCTGGGCCAGTACAACCTCAGCGGTAACACGGAACGGCCGAATTGGCTTGGCGATCTCGGGCTGACGTGGTTAGCAAGCGACAAGTTGCGGCTCTCAAATACGTTCAGAGTTGAAACCTTCGAAATCAACGGTGCTGCGCTGTTCGGCGATTTCTTTTCCCTGACTCGTGGCACGCGGACCGATACGATCGCGTTCAATAATCGCGACGTAAACACACGAACCGAGTATCGAAAAATCCAGAACACGATTGAAGGGGATTACCAGTTTAATAAGGACTACTCGATCCATCTCGGTTATCGATATGGAAGGCG
This sequence comes from Pyrinomonadaceae bacterium, assembly GCA_036377375.1. Taxonomy (GTDB): domain Bacteria; phylum Acidobacteriota; class Blastocatellia; order Pyrinomonadales; family Pyrinomonadaceae; genus PSRF01. The sequence goes on along the minus strand of DASUYO010000457.1, from coordinate 7,952 downwards.
ACGCATCGAAGAGGCTATTAGCGGATTCGCTCTCAACTCTAACTCTCCCACGCCGCTGGTGCCCGACGCGGAAACAGAGCACAACAATACGCACGCAATCCTTGGTGGCTTCAAGGCAAGGCCGCGGCACGAATGGACCATCTACTTCGATGCCGAGCACGGTACGGCTGATAATGTCTTCACACGTATCGGCAATTACAACTACACGAACCTTCGCGCCAAGAGCCGTTATAAGCCAACGTCGCGAATTGCTTTCAATCTCGCGGTGATCACCAAAAACAACTCAAATCCTTCGGAGATCGCGGGAGTTTCGCTGGAAGACTTTGGCGTGAGTGTGAAGTCGAGAATCTTTTCTTCGTCGCTTGACTGGACCGCCACCTCGCGTTTCTCGATCAACACGGGCTACAACTACCACTGGATAAACAGCAACGCGAAACTCGACTATTTCTTCAATAACGTTCAGCATCTGCTTGGTAATAATCTTTACTTCGTCAGGAATAACTTCTTCTTTGTTGAATCGGTGACCCGTGTTACTCCGCGGGTGACGCTGTTCACTGCTTATCGAATTAACAAAGATAACGGCCAGGGAAATCGACTGGCCGATCCAACGGGCAATCCGGGAACGTTGATCGCGTCGTATCCGATGAGTTTTCAATCGCCGGAAGTGAGGCTGGCGATCAAATTACATCAGCGGCTCGATTGGAATGTTGGCTATCAGTATTACAACTACAACGAAAGCACGATCGTAGGTCCCAGGCCGCAGAACTATCACGCGCATCTGCCTTACACATCGTTGCGCCTCTATTTTGGCCGCCGGGAATAGATCGTCGCGAACTTTAGATGGTGAAGAAAAGTTCAGAGTTCAAGCTTTAGCTTGCGGACTTGAAATCAACGCATGCAAGGTAAAGCTTGAACTCTAAACTTTTACGCAGTCCAGCTAAAAAATTTGGGCGTGCTGCGAATAGCTACATTTCTAATAATTGCTTTTGCCTGGTCTGTCGCCCCGGCCGAGGCTCAACGACGCGCGCAATCTCGACAGTCTGATTACTCGAGCTTTTCCCACCCCACTCACGTTACGAAACAAAAACTCGCGTGTGCCTCGTGTCACAAGTTTCCCACGAAAAACTGGAAGGAAGTTCGCAAAGGCGACGCAGGGTTTCCTGATGTGGCGGAATTTCCCGAACATGCGTCGTGCCTGAATTGCCATCGCCAGCAGTTCTTCGCGCGTGAGCGACCGGCTCCAAAGATCTGTTCCAATTGTCACGTGAAAGGCACGCCCGTTGACACGTCTCGATATCCGTTTCCGAGTTTGGGCGAGCCATTTCTCACGACAACAAAGGGCGCAAGGTTTGTTTCAGAGTTCCACGTTGCCTTTCCCCATGATAAGCACAAAGACACAGAGTGCGCTGATTGCCACGAAGCGACGAAGCCGGAGGACAAAAGCTTCAAAACCCGGCTGCTCACTCACACGATGTGTTTCACCTGCCATAACCAGGAGAGCGAGCTTGCGCCGCTGCCGCCGAACTGCGACGCCTGTCACAAACAAGGAACGTCAAGCGGAACCGAAGGACGTCAACTCTTCGCTCATGCAACGCCACAATCATCGACTGACTACTCACAATTCAAACACGACAATCGTAATCACGCGCGGCTTCCATGCTTACTTTGTCATCGTCGTGAGAACAATTCGCCGCAACCGACCTTGCCCGGCAAAGCTGCACATGCGCCTTGCACGGGCTGTCACGCACAACAGTTCTCAAATCCGGCAAGTGAGATCTGCACTATTTGTCACACGGACGTTCAGAGCGGAAAGGTCAAACCCTTTCCACCGTTGCGCAGTTTCGATGCCCGATTCGATCACGCGAAACATACAGGCTCCGGTTGTGCCAGTTGTCATCGGCGAAGTCGTGGTGGTGTTGCTCTCTCTATTCCTTCGCGACTGAACGCTCATGTCACGTGTTTTAGCTGTCACACGCCCAACGCTCAGGCAAGCGGATGGAACATCTCGTCGTGCAGCACCTGCCATCAGCTCGGACGTTTGGTTCGCACTTCCGAGCAAGCGCCTGCTTATCGAGTTGGTTTCAGTCACGCTAATCACGATGCGTCTGAGAAGTTGCCGTGTGCTGCATGTCATCAGGTGAGAGCAGGTTTGCCGCGCGGCCGGCAAGTATCGGCGCCCTCTCCTCTAAATCATCACGCGCTGGCGAGTGCGTTCAGTTGCGCAAGTTGCCACAATGGGCAGCGGGCGTTTGGCGGCGATGATTTCTCTGAATGCAAGCGTTGTCACAAGGGTTCGCAATGGAAGTTTTGAGTTGTTCCTGAGGAAAGTTCCGCATGAACATGCGCAAAAGCCCGCTTGGCAATCTGATACCCGTTGTTTTTGGGCTTGTTTTTCTCGGCATGGACGTTGCACTTATGAACCGTGAGTGCATTTGACCACTCAGGGAGGCATGATGAAGCGAGGACACAGCATAACAATCGGGATCGCATCGCTCTTATTGTTTATTTTGGCTCTCTTTGGAATGGTGCGGGCGCAAGGTGAGGCTCAGCCTTCAGATCCGGCAGCCTTCTACAAGGCCAAATGTGTCGCTTGCCACGGCCAGAAGGCCGAGAAAAAGTTTGATCCGTCTCTCACTGATGAGCAATACATCGATGCGATAATGAAGGGTAAAAAACCCGAGAAGCCTCCCAACATGCCGGCGTATGGTGAGAAGGGCGTAACTGCGGACCAGGCAAAAGCACTGTTGGAGTACATGAAGCAACTGAGATCTGCTCAGTAGTTAGCTGGCAAACGAAAAGCGTTTTCTATTCCTCCCATGCTCGTTGGGCAACCGACGGCATGGGAGGCGCGCGTGTTTTAACCAAACTCATTGAGACTCCCGATGAGCGAAGAAAAACAATCAGAGAAAAGATCCCCAACACTCTTCAGAAACTACGTAAGCTTCGCTGGCGCGCTCATAGTAATTGCCGCAGTGGTAAGTATTCTGCTGTTGTTTCTCATCGAGCTGACGCAAACATCCAATAACCCCTACCTCGGCATCGTGACGTACATCATGCTGCCTGCGTTCCTCGCGTTTGGTCTGCTCGTCATTCTGACAGGGATGTTGTTTGAGAGGCGCCGGCGCAGGCGATCGCCGACTTCGGAGATACCGCCGTATCCAAAAATTGATCTGAACGAACCAAGACAGCGGCGTCTCGCAATCGTGATCCTTACGCTCTCTTTTGTATTCATTTGCGCGAGCGCGTTCGGAAGTTATCGTGTTTATGAATACACAGAGTCTGTCGAGTTTTGCGGACAGGCGTGCCACACGGTTATGAAGCCTGAGTTTGTAGCCTTCAACGCAACCTCACACGCCAAAATTCGTTGCGTTGATTGTCACGTGGGCCATGGCGCTGAGTCGTACGCTCGCTCGAAACTTTCCGGTGCGCGCCAGCTCTTTGCTTTAGTCGTCAACAGTTATTCGCGGCCAATTGAAACTCCGGTTCACAACATGCGACCCGCCAACGAAACGTGCGAACAATGTCATTGGCCGTCGAAGTTTTATGGTGCTCAGATCAAGACGTTCAATCATTACGCGTACGACGAGCAAAACTCGCTGCGCCAGACTCGGATGTTGATTAATGTCGGCGGCGGCGATCCGTCGAGTGGTCCAGTCGCAGGGATTCACTGGCACATGAATCTTGCGAATGAGATCTCTTTTATCGCTACCGATAAACAGCGACAGGTTATTCCGTGGATTCGTGTGAAGGATCGGAATGGAAATGTGACTGAATACTTCGATCGCGTCAGGCCACTCAGCGCGGAACAGATTGCAACGGCCGAAAAACGACGCATGGATTGTATCGACTGCCATAATCGCCCCGCGCATACTTACTTGCCTCCGGATTTAGCTGTGGACCAGTCATTAGCCGCAGGCCGACTCGATCCATCGTTACCATATCTGAAAAGACAAATAATTGAGGCGCTCAATAGGCCGTATGCAACGGAAGATGAAGCGATCAAGACAATCGCAGAGAGTTTGGATGGATTTTATCGGACTAACTACAGTCAGCTGTACGCGCAGAAACCGGACACGGTTAAAACAGCAATCAGCGAGACGCAGCGCATTTTTAAGACCTACTTTTTCCCAGAGATGAAGACCAATTGGGCCAGCCACCCGAACAATATCGGACATCTCTATTCCTCAGGTTGCTTTCGCTGTCATGATGGTGAACACGTGAGTAACACGGGAAAGGTTATTCGAAACGATTGCAACATCTGCCACACCGTATTGTCAGACTCAGCAAGACAGTCGACAGCTCCGCAGACGATTCCGATCCAGCACCCGGTTGATCTCGGTGGATTGGCCAATCGCAAATGCGAAACCTGCCACAAGGCCAACGAACCTTTCAAACACCCGATCAATCTCGGTGACATTTCAATGTTCCAATGCGTCGAGTGCCATCCAAAATGAATTGAGCTCACGTCAGAATTGGAATTTCAACGCGATTTGCCTAGACTACGGAATCATAGATCAGGGTCTACTCGGAAACGTTGAGGAGTAACGGTCGGAATGGATCTTTGCTTTAGTTCTCGATGGAACGATCATACCGCTTATCCTCGCAGCCTCAGTGAACAACCGCCGAAGGGCTGGAAATTCCGCAAAGCTAGAGTGGTGTTTGACCAAACCCTGGGCCGGCCATGGTGTCGTTTCATGTGTAAGGATAGCGAAATTATACATGCATCGAGTCTGGTGCCGACAAACAGGACACCTTGGCTGTTCGATACCGATCATATCGAATACCTCTTTACTCAATCTGAGACAACCGCTCGACACCGTCGCCGTCCCTACGTTCGTGCTCGAGTTGAAGAAACATTGGCTCGGTCTCTAACTACGCCTCATTGCCTGGGCATCTTGGCTTGGTCAGAGGCAGCAAAGCGCAGTGTGTGCGAGTTTTATCAGAGAATGAACTGTTCTCCGCCTCGAATATGTGTTGCGTATCCTGGAATAGTTCCACCAGATGACGGCATTTTACCTACCAACCGCGTGCGAATGGTTTTCGGGTTTATGAAGCCGCACACAGTCAAACTGCTTGCCATTGACGGTCAATTAGGGGTCTGCCGAATCCCGGGAAGAAAGAACATATCAGATGCCGTGAATTGCTTTAGACAGTTGCGGAGTATGGGATGTCCGGTCGAGTTGATCGTAGTAGGCCCCACTGAATCGATAACTATGGTAGAGGAGGGAATTTATACTTTGCCATACCTGTCTCGGGCTGAAATGTGGGAGCTTTATCGTCGATCAGATATTTTGATGTTCTTATCGCGGCAAGATAGTTTCGGATTTGTCCTATTAGAGGCAATGTATAACGGAGTAGTGTGTGTAGCTACCGAAGGGCCTAGCGTACCGGTGACTTCTGAGATTATTGAACCCTGGAGAACAGGAGTACTCGTCAAGTTCAGGATCACACGTAATTACCCATCTACAAGTGAAGGACTGGAATTTGAGGAACTCGTTGATAGCGTTGGCAGGTTGATCTCGGATCAAGTGCTCCGGAAACAGATTGCTGAAACGGCTCGGCGGCAGTTTGAGCAAGGCGGCCGATTTAATATCGATAACCGAAATAATCGGATACAGGCTTTCTTCAGTTAAATGTCTATGGGTGCTCCAGGCGATGATGGTTCGCCAAATCATCCTATTGCCTAATCAGTACCGAGTAGTGATTCGCAACCAAACGCCAGCGACCGTGCTGCTTTACCCACACTCTGGTAAAGCGATTGTCAACGGGAACAACTTTGTTTTTGTCTTGCCCATTCATCGTAGAGCGGCCAATCTCGACGGCGGTGTTTCCATAGACGCGTACTTGAACGTCGTCGGTGGTGATAGACTGAAACTTCAAATTACCCGACGTGAAATCTGAAAGCACTTGCGGCTTCGTTCTCACTGTGCCACTTGGCCCTATGCCGATAAAGTCGTTAGCGTAGATGCGGTCAAGCGCGGCTCTATCAGCATTAATCTGCGCTTGAATGCGTTCATGATCCAGTTGCCTGATGACCCGCGCAACAGTCCTTCTTTGATCTCGTCTCGGGCTTTGCTTTTGTGCAAGCACGACAGACGCAGGTGTCAGGGCCAACACTGCTATAACGAATGTCCACCTCATGTGGGAACTCTCCTTTTTACTAATCTGTTTCAAAGCAGCGTGATCAGCAACGCGAAGTATTTCATAGTTGTGAGTCTCCAGTAAGCGGCTGTGAGAACAGCGCGCTGTTCGGCCGCGCTTAGGTTGTAGTCAAGCCTATTTCACGCGCGTACGGCATCCATCATCATTCCGCCGCTATACACGATTGCCCACGTCGCTTGTCCCTGATGAATGACAAAATGGACTCCGTATTCTCGTTCAACTGCATAAACGTGTCGTTGCCCTGGGCGACGGACTATTGGGTCACGATGTTCGCATGACGTGCAACCTCTTGCCAGCGACCATCCTGCCTCAGCCATACAGCAGTGAACCGGAGCTGCGACGTCTTCCCCGCATTGGGCATCTTTCCCGCCCATACGACGCTTTCACTACCGGTTACAACAACAGTATCGTTGTAGGTTCTGATGTACTCTATCTCTCTGTCGTAGGAGACAAATGCCAGGGTTCCAGACCTGACCAGCTCGATCACCTTCTCCTTGTTCACAAACTGGTTCAAAGGATTGGTTACGACGAGATCGTTAGACCAAAGGTACTCTAACCTTTTTATGTTGTGGTTTAATAGCGCCTCAACTTCGTCGGCATTCAGTCGTCTAATCTCCTCATCCACGCTGCGAGACTTACTGATCTGCATGGGCATCAACAGAGCAACTGTAGTAATTAACACTGTGCGTACGATACCGCTAGTCATGGCGGATGGTCCTTTCGGTGAACGGGGACGCTTCTTACGGCGGATGGACGGGCGCTAATCCATACGGGTGGCAACAGCAGTCGCGCATCCCGAGGTAATCAACTGTCCGTTGGTGTTGTAAATCTCATTCGTCGCCGTACTGTTCAACTTTCCGGCGCGGTCAATCCGTTTGCGTCGAAATCATTCCCGCCATGCTCAGTACCGTCCCGAGCGCCAGGCCGGTGATATAGTGCATAGGTTTCAACTTCATTTTCTTTTCTCCTTCTCCACGAGTTTTTGCCTATTGCCGTGTGTGCGTCAATACTCTGCCTCAAAATACCGAAATCATTCTTGGAGACCGTCAGTACAGGGAGCGGTAGCGACCTGGTCAACGATGGGAGTTAAGAATCGCTACGAAATGCTGATCACTGACCAGGTCGCTACCGCTCCCTGTACTGACTGTGTCCAAGCCCAACATCCGACTTTTGAGGCAAAGCCGTGCGTCAATACTCTTTCGTGGAGGCACTGAAAGTCCTTAGAATGTTCCAGTTTGATGAGTTCCAACTTAATGCAGGTGCAAGAGTGTTGCTGCGCGCGGGGCAAGCTCTGTCACTCACTCCCCGCGTCTTTGATACCTTGTTCTACCTTGTGAAACATCACGGCAGGGTCATCGCAAAAGATGAACTGATGCGCGAGATCTGGCGCGATGCTGTAGTCGAGGAAAACAATCTGAATCAAAACATCTCTACGTTACGTCGGTTATTAGGTGAAACTCGCGGTGATAATCGCTTCATGGTAACCGTACCCGGACACGGCTATCGTTTCGCTGCCGACGTGCGGGTGCTCTCAGGCGGCCCGGTACAGCCCGGCAGCTTGCCTGAAAAGACCATTGCTGTGCTGCCGTTCGCGAATATGAGTGCAGATCCGGAGAACGACTACTTCTGCGAAGAAGGTTGGCCAAAAATGGAAGCGGCAACGATAAAAGCATTGTCGCTGGACGTGCCACGACTATGATCAAGAGTTATCCTTTCGCCGCCGCTGCTCGCTCGCCTTCACGATTTCGCTGATGTCCGCCGCTGGACGTATCTCTATTCGTCCACAGTTC
>DASUYO010000456.1:0-4874 GCA_036377375.1 Pyrinomonadaceae bacterium | reverse complement strand
GTTCGATTCTCAATTCGTTGGCGCTCGAACGTTAGTCCCTCAACCGCAAACACTTCACGGGGCGCGTTCTGGAATGCAAACAGAACCTGGAACAGCGGAGTACGGCTGAGATCTCGCTCAGGCTGCATCGCGTCTACGAGTTGCTCAAACGGCAGGTCCTGATTGGCGTACGCGTCGAGCGCGGTCTCACGTACCTTCCTGAGCAATTCTTCAAAACTCATTGTCTGAGAAAGGCTCGTCTTTAGCGGCAGCGTGTTCACGAAGAAGCCGATGAGATTTTCGATCTTTGCCGAGGTGCGTCCGGCAACAGGAGTTCCGACAACTATATGTTCCTGTCCGGTGTATCGATACAAGAGAGTCTTAAACGCCGCCAGCATAAGCATGAAGAGCGTGACGTTTTCTTGCCGGCTCAATTCTTTCAGGGCTTCTGTGGAGTGTCGAGAGAGTTGCAGAGTGTGCCGAGCGCCGTTGAATGTCTGCACCGCCGGGCGAGGACGATCGCGTGGTAAATCGAGAACTGTGGGAATCCCCTGCAACTGCTTCTGCCAATAGGAGAGTTGGCGATCTAACAAATCGTTTTGCAACCATTGGCGCTGCCAAATAGCGTAATCAGCATATTGAAAGTCCAGAGAAGGCAACGACGACTCGGTTTGCAATAAAGAACTCTCATAAAACGCGGCGAGTTCTTTTAGCAATATGCCCATGGACCAGCCGTCGCTAACAATGTGGTGTGTGGTGACAAAAACTACATGTTCGTTCTCTGAAAGGCGAACCACCTTCACTCTGAGCAGTGGTCCACTCTCCAGGTCGAAGGGCACGCGAGCTTCTTCATATCCGAGACGCGGAACCTCAGTCTCACGAAGTTCCAGCTCTTCGAGACTGACGGTCGTGAATGTCACCGCTGGCAATGGTGAAATCACTTGCACGGGTTTGCCATTAACAGTGCGGAATGTCGTTCGCAACGCTTCATGTCGCAACGTAATTTTTTCAAATGCGTTCTGTAAACTCTGAAGGTCCAGTGGCCCAGTTAACTTGAAAGCGCTTGGCACGTTATAGAACGCGCTGTTCTGATCCAGTTGATTGAGAAACCACAGCCTTTCCTGCGCAAACGAGAGCGGCAGATCTCGATCTCGCGCCGCCTTTTTCATAGGCGGTAGCGGCTCTATGCCCGATAACTGCCGGACCTTGAGTGCCAGTTCGGCAACAGTCGACGCTTCAAACAAGTCTCGAACTTTTAAGTCGACGTTGAGTAAATCTCGGGCCCGCGAGATTACTGAAATAGCCAGCAAAGAATGGCCGCCCAATTCGAAGAAGTTGTGATTGATCCCGATGTGTGGGACTTTAAGGACCTGACTCCAAACCTCCAGCAACAGCTCTTCCAAAGGCGAACGAGGTGCGACAAAATCTTCCGCAGCCTGCCCTCCATGATCAGGTGCGGGCAACGCGAGGCGATCGACTTTGGCATTCGGAGTCAGCGGCAGTTCGTCCAACTCGACAATGGCCGCCGGTAGCATGTAGCTCGGAAGTTTTTCACCTAAGAATTCACGCAACTCTGCGGGCGTGACGGCTGCGTCGGTCGTGGTCACAACATACGCGACCAGCTTTTTCTCACCAGGTGTATCTTCACGCGCGACAACGACACAGTTACGTATTGCCGGATGCTGGCGCAACACGGATTCGATCTCGCCGAGCTCAATTCGGAAGCCGCGAATTTTCACCTGATCGTCAACTCTTCCGAGGAACTCGAGCCGGCCATTCGGCAGGTAACGCGCCTGATCGCCCGTTTTGTAAAGTCGCTGACCCGGCGCAGTGCTGAATTGATCGCAAACGAAACGTTCGGCAGTCATCTCCGGAAGATTCATGTAACCCCGAGCCAAACCGTGGCCGCCGATGTGTAATTCTCCGGCGACTCCTGGCGGAACACGATTGCCGGCTTTATCGAGAATGTAGATTCGCGTATTCGCGATCGGTATGCCTATCGAGACTGGCTGCCTCTCAACTTTGCCTGTAGTGGACCAGATCGTTGTCTCAGTTGGACCATACATATTCCAAAGTGTCACGCGGCGCTGAAGCAGTTCGTTTGCAAGATCGGAAGACAACGCTTCACCGCCGCAGAGAACCTTCAAGTCTTTTCCTTCATGCCAGCCGGCATCAATCAACATCTGCCAGGTCGCAGGCGTAGCTTGCATTACGGTTGCGCCCGACGTTGCAATTTTGTCTCGCAACTGAAAACCATCCGCCGCAGTCTCGCTGTCAGCGACTATAAGACGCGCACCATTTATTAAAGGAAGAAATATTTCAAGACCCGCGATGTCAAACGAGAGCGTGGTTACGGCAAGCAGCACGTCGTCGCGCCCAAGTCCGGGTTCGCGTCCTACTGAGGCCAGGAAATTCGCAAGTGCTCGGTGTTCGATCTGCACACCTTTCGGGTTTCCGGTTGATCCCGATGTGTAAATCACGTACGCGAGATTCTCAGGCGTGGTGTTCGGAGCCAGGTCTTTGTCACTTTGCTCGGTGATTAATGACCAGTCAGTATCGACGCGGACGATTCTCGACTTAGATCCTGGCAGCGACTCTGACAAATTCGTTGTAGTAAGCAGAATCGCTATGTCTGCATCTTCGAGCATGTACGCGATGCGTTGTTTGGGAAATGCAGGATCGATCGGAACGTAGGCCGCGCCGGCTTTATGAATCGCGAGCAGCGCCACGACCATCTCAACTGAGCGATCGAGAAACACACCAACCAACGTCTCGGCATTCACACCCAGCGTCCGTAAATAACGGGCCAACTGGTTCGCATGAGCATTCAATTCTGCATATGTAAGCCGCTTCTCCTCCGTCTCAACTGCAATTTCATTCGGTTGAACGGCAGCCTGCCGCTCAATCAGCTGATACACGCATAGATCTTTTTCATACTGACGCTCTGTGCGGTTCCATTGGTCCAGCAGGCTTTCCTCTGCTGCTGTGACCATCGACACGTTCGTGAGTTTTTGATCAGGACCGGCAACAATCCTTTCAAGGATCGTTTGCAGATGAAGCAACATGCGATCGGCATATTCGGGATCGAAACGCGCGCGATCATAAACAAGTTGAAGGTTGAGACTGGCGCCGGGCGCTGCAATCAACGTCAACGGATAACCGGTAGCCGAGCCGTAACTCCGATCGCCTCGGATAACCAAACCGTCGTCGCCGCGGTCGTGCCGGGCAGTAACGGGGACGTTTTCAAATACGAGCACACTCTGAAAGAGAGGTTGGCCGGCTGGAATCTCGCTCCACTGATGGATGTCGATTAACGAGCAGTACTCGTATTTTTGAAGTTCCTGCTGTTGTTGTTGCAACGCACGCAGCCACTCGATCACTGTTACATCGAGCGGCATGCGCGTGCGTAACGGCAACGTGTTAATAAACAACCCCACCATCGATTCAATACTACGCAGTGCGGCCGAGCGCCCTGACATTGTCACACCGAAAAGCACATCGTCATCTCCAGAGTACCGCGCGAGCAACATGGCCCAGGCTGCTTGAATGACGGTGCTCAACGTCAACCTGTTTTGCCGTGCAAATTCTCTCAACCGTTCCGTATCGGATTGTGATAACCGGATACGCTGGTCGTCGTAGTTTTTGCCGTACTCAGTTGCATCCGCTCGCTGATCGTACGTGGCGATTGTTGTTGGTGCGGTTAGTCCCTTGAGGTTGTTTCGCCAGTAAGCTTCTGCTGCATTCTGATCCTGGGCAGTAATCCATGAGATGTAGTCCGCATAAGGTCGCGGCTCTTCAAGGACCGGATCATCGTTTCGCCTGAACGCCTCGTAGCACGCGAACACCTCTGCGTTGATTATTGAACGCGACCATCTATCCAACACCAGGTGATGGCGGCTGAATACAAACTTATGGATATCGGCCGCAGTGGGAAACAGCGCTAGACGGATCAGCGGCGCTTTTTCCAGATCAAATCCGCGACTACGATCGGCTGTCAGGTACTTCTCCAACAATTGGTCCTGGAGCTCAGCCGGCTGTTCGCGCCAATCCTGCTTCTCCATCATTATTTCTACGCGGCGATACACTGCCTGTACGGGAGTATCCAGGTTTTGCCATAAAAAGGAGCTGCGCAGGATCGTGTGACGATGGATTACTGTGTGCCACGCACGCTCGAATGAAACCACATCCAATGGGCCCTGGATGATGAACACTGATTGCTCGAAGTAGAGACCTGCTTCCGGAGATTCCAGAGTATGAAAGAGCATCCCCTGTTGCATTGGCGACAACGGGTAGAGATCTTCCAGGTTCTGAAGCTCCGCTCGTGATTCCGTTTTAATCTCCAGGGCCATAAATAAGTTTCTAAATGCTCTTTGCACTAAAAGTCACCAGCGCCAAAGGCGCGGAATATCAAAGCCAGGGGCAAGCGCCGAACAACGTGAGGTGCGTCGCCCCTGGTAAGAGAGCGCAGTGGCGATGAAGCTCTGAAAGAGCGTAATAATTTGCGGTATTTCGCACTTTCAGTGCTCTCTTCAAAATTGCTCCTTGTAACCAGGGGCGACGCGTTCCGCTGTGCTTCACGCTTGCCCCTGGCTTTCATATTCCGCGCCTTCGGCGCTAGCAGTAGCGACTTTTTCGTGCAAAGCATCCTACATGCTCAACGTTGCTTGTGCTTTTGCGAGACAGGGCTTCAACTTCTCCACCAGCTTTTGCACATGCGGCTCTTCTCTCATTTTCGTATGAGTGCCGGGAACAACGTGAATCTCACAACCACCGGCTGCAACCTTGGTCCATGCTAGTCGATTATCTTCAAAGTCTCTGGGCGCATCCTCTGCCCAAAAGAAAGTAATCCTTCCCGGATAACGCCTGTTGGCAGGTCTGTAATTCTGCTCAGCCTC
>DASUYO010000455.1:0-12009 GCA_036377375.1 Pyrinomonadaceae bacterium | reverse complement strand
GACGAGAAATCCTTACGACCTCATAGGTCTGAGTGGCAACATTAACAACGACGATCCGGGACCACCAGTTCCGGGTGTGGGCTTAACAGGACGTGGTGCAGGTTTCAGCATCAACGGCCTACGTGCGTCCAGCACGAACGTACTGCTCGATGGCGTCGACAACAATAGTGTCTTCTATGGCTCACTCGCGCAGAACGTTCCGCTCGAGGCCGTAGCGGAATTCAGAGTTGTAACGAATAACTTCTCGGCGGAGTACGGACGAGCTTCAGGCGGCATTGTGAATGTCGCTGTTCTCTCGGGCTCCAACAATTTTCATGGATCAGCTTACGAGTTCAACAGAATTTCGAAGCTGGCATCCAATGGATTCAATAACAATGCTAACGGAATACCGCGCGGCGTGTTCACCAGAAACCAGTTTGGCTATACCATCGGCGGACCAATCAGGCAGAATAAACTGTTCTTCTTCAACAGCACTGAATTTACACGCGTGCGCAGTGTCGGCGACCTGCTCGCCGTAATTCCTACTCCGGAGTTGCTCAATGCTTCAGCACTCCCGACCAGGAACTTTTTTGCAGGTCGTGCGATCCAGGCAACACCTACCGGCACGATTTACACCGTCGGTGATGTTGTATCTGATAACATCCCACCCGCCACACAACCAGGGAACGCTTTTGCAGCTCTGCCGGCAAGCCTTCCCGCATTTCAGCAGGTGAGGTATACAGAGCCGACGAACCTCGGTGGTGGTCTTCCACAAAACACTTACGCGATGGTAGTGCGCGTCGACTACAACCTCAGCGACAAGACGCTGCTGTATGGTAGATGGGCGCGCGAGAATAAGGACTTCCCACTGGGAAGCACGGGATTTAGTCCGTATACCGGATTCGACACCACATCACTTATCCGCGGAAACAATTTCCTCCTGACACTAAACCATACGTTCTCCCCGAACCTGGTGACGGAAACAAAGCTTTCCTACAACAAGTGGGCAAATGATGCTCCTTACGGAGAGGCTCCGATCCAACCGGGCCTGTTCATGTTTCCAGGCCTTACCGGAGTCATTCGTGGCAACCCCATTACCTTCCCTGGCTATTGGCCGTTCCACGGCGCAAACTCGCCAGTCGGTTTTGGCGGTCCGCAGAATGTTGGTCAGGTCTACGAGAATGTAACTTTCACCAAGGGTCGTCATCAGTGGAAGTTTGGAGGATCGTACTTCTACATTCAGGACAACCACTTGTTTGGCGCGTATCAAACTGCTGTAGAGAGTCTGGGTGTCCAGGGTAACTATTCTCAGGCGCTCGCAAACTTCGTCACCGGCAACATCAATCAGTTTCAAGCTGCAATTGACCCGCAGGGAAAATTCCCCGGAGATAACGTGAACCTGCCTGTCAACCAGCCTGACTTCACACGCAGTAACCGGTACAACGAATGGGCTGCCTATGTGAATGACTCGTTCCGCTGGACTCCGCGATTCGTTCTCAATCTCGGATTGCGCTACGAGTACTACGGCGTGCAGCACAACAAGAATCGGAGCCTTGATTCAAACTTCTATTTCGGACCTGGAAATACGATTCAGGAAAGAATTAAGAATGGCAGTGCGCAACTCGCCTCGAACAGTCCTGTTGGAGGCTTGTGGGCGCCGGACAAAAATAACTTTGCGCCGAGAGTCGGTTTTGCATATGACGTGTTCGGTGATGGCAAGACGAGCATCCGCGCAGGGTATGGCATGGCGTACGAGAGGAACTTCGGAAACGTCACCTTCAACCTGATTCAGAACCCGCCGGCCTATTTGGTATTGTCGCTGTTTAATAACGTCGACGTACCAAATCTACAGATAACCAATGAGAACTTAGGACCACTTGCGGGTACAACGCCGCCGACGAAACGAATACCTGTCGGCAGTCTCCGGTATGTTCGGGAAGATATAAGGAATGCGTATGCTCACTTCTTCAGTGCGTCATTGCAGCGAGAGCTCGGTACCGGCAACATCCTGTCGGTTGAGTACTCAGGATCGCGTGGAGAGAAACTCTATTCGATTGATCCGCTCAACGTGCAGGGTTCGGCAGCAGTGTTCCTGGGCGATCCGGATCCGAACAAACGTTTGAACACGCAGTTCGCGAACATCAACGGTCGCGGCAATCTCGGTTACTCGCGTTATAACGCGCTGATTGTTGGACTCGACAGCACGAACTTCCGTCACACCGGCGTACAGTTCACAGCGCACTACACTTACTCAGTGTCGAAAGACAACCTGAGTACGACGTTCAGTGAAGCTGCCTTTAACAACAACCTCGGACTAACAAATCCGTTTGGGCCGAGAAATCTGGACTACGGGTATGCTGACAACGACGTGCGTCACCGCTTCGTCAGCAGTGTCATCTGGCAGATACCCTTTGCTAAGGGCATGAGTGGACTTGGCAAAGCACTGTTGGATGGTTGGACAGTGACGGGCATCTACACAGCTCGCACCGGAAATCCATTCACGATTTTTGACAGTGCAAACGCAAACCTCAATGCTCCGCGGTTGGTTCCAAACGGTCCACTAACCGTCAATTTGCAAGACGCGGGAGCAAACTTCTTCCGCTTCATCGATCTGGCGGGACAACCAGTGGGCGCGTTTGGTAATCCGCTGTGTGGCGGTTGCTCGGACTTTGGTCCATATCCGGACAACATGACGAAGCGGAATCAATTCCGCGCGCCTGGAATCTGGAATCTCGACGCCGGCATCTATCGCACAGTTAAATTGAGTGAGCGTTACAGCCTGCAATTTCGTGGCGAGCTCTTCAATGCGCTAAACCACGCGAACCTTTACCTCGTACCGGGAACCTTCGACGTTGCGGGAAGCAATTTCGTTGGAGCTAACAGAGGTGTTACGCCAAATGGAAACGTCGAACGTCGCAATGTGCAGTTAGCCGTGAAGTTCATCTTCTAAACGACGCACATCAGCGTGTTCTTTCCTCGGGGGTCCCCACGGACCCCCGAGCTCTTTTTCTGTTGCCCCTCAACTATTCGCTGACAATAGGTGCCTGATAGCTAAAACGGGAGAGCTGCTAAAGCCCCGCAGATCGCTTCAGTTCCCAAACTTTGAAGTGTTCCGATCTCTACCTTTTTGGCGGCTTGCATTTGCAGTTGTACCTTTTGTTCCGTATAGGATGCGATAGTGTCGTTGATGTCTTTCAATTCTGCGGCAGTGGTGCAGCTGATTGGTTCAAAAAGTATATCTTGCAGTTGGTTAATGGAAGCATCAATCGCTTCTACTCGTTCGTATAACTCTTTTATTTCCTTATAGGTGTTGTACGCTTCGTATGCATTATACGCAGTGCAGATTACAGCAGCCGTAATCGATACAGGTCCGAGGAGTCCCGTTGGATCGCTGGAATTGACAGGGGAGTTGTTGACGTAACCGTAAAGATTTAACCCACCTCGCTCTTCAATCGGATCTCGTGATAGCCACCGCCCGAAGTTGGCGTCGTAAGCGCGATACATCGTCAAATTCAGACCGCTCGGTCTATGAACGTAGTAGCCGGCATAACCAAAATCCGCATCCGCAGTTGCTCCGAATTTCGTTGCGCGACCATATGGATCATACTCATAACGTGCGACTAGATTGCCCTTCGCGTTGGTCATTACCCGAATGCTTCCTAAGTGGTCCTTCGTAAAAAAGTAACGATTATCTCCATCAACAACGCCTTGATTGAAGAACCTCTTGGTTACACCGTTTCCGTTACTATTCCGCTCTTCACAGATTTCAAGCGCGCACCAAACGAACCGCTTATCTTCGACAATCGTGCCCGCCTCCTTTTCGACAATCCTGGTGCGACGGCCAAGCCCGTCGTAGCTGAATTCGCTTCGATGCGTTCCTCGAGTGACCGCGGTCAATCGATTTACTGCATCCCACTCAAACGTGCGGCTACCATCGTTCACCAAATTGCCATTGCTATCGTAACTGAGATCTGTTCCTGCCCTACTTATGAGCTCATTGGTCTCATTAAACGTGCCGGCAATAGTTCCCAACCCTTGGGCCCCTTCCTTCGTACGATTGCCTGCGCCGTCATACTCGTAACTGAAGAGATTATCTTCACTTTCGCTCGAGCCTACCTTCGTGAGTTGGTCTGCCTGATCGTATGTGAAGAAAGCCGATGGCTGAGGACCCGGTATTTGCGACCAGTTCCTGATGTTGCCATTTGCGTAGTACGTGTATCCGAACTGTGCGAGAAAAGAGGTAACCTGCTTCAACCGTCGATCGCCTTCATTGGAAAAGTACGTGTAAGTTGCGCCTCGTCCATTTGGATAGACTGAGGATGCTAACCGGTCGGTCGCTCCGACATATGAATAGCTGAAGCCACCCAAAGCATTATTCACATTCGTGACGCGTCCGAGTTGGTCGTACGCTGCGGTTGCGGCGATTCCGTTAATCGATCTGCTAATCACACGACCTAGTTCGTCATATGAATATGCGATCGTATCGCTGCTCAATGGCCCATCGATTGCCGAAAGGTTACCGGCGCCGAGCTGTTGGCCCACCGGGTTATAGGCGTAAGCAGTGGTTCCGGCACCATCCTGCATTGTTATTACCCGATTGTATTTACTGTCGTAGGTGTAAACTACGTCGGCTGTGGGAACTTGCGCGTTGTCATAACTGATCCGCTTAAGATTGTTATCAGCCGTGTATTCGTAATTTGTAGTCTGGCCTTTTGCATCGATGCTTCTTTTCAATCGCTCGGTGGAGTTCTCATATTGATAGGTTGTTTGCTTGCCATCCGCCAACACCTTCCCGATCACCCGACCCTGAAGATCTAAGTTCCAGGTGGTTGTATGTCCGTTCGCATCAATCATCTGCGCGAGCCCGCCACACGAGCAATAACTAAATTGTGTTTGCCGACCCAGGGGATCTTTGACTGAAGTTAATCTACGCAACGCATCGTGTGTGAACTCGGTGACGCGGTTTAAACGATCTATAGTCTGACCTATGTCCAGACGATCGTATATAAGCTGTTGAGCCGTTCCATTAGGATATGAAACTTTCGTAAGCCGGTTCAGGCTGTCGTAATCTCTCGTAAGGGTGTATCCGTCAGACTCGGTAACAGTCCGAATACGACCAAACGAATCGTACGCCAGCTCAGTTGTTGCTCCTGCAACCGGGCCCGCAATCTTCGTCAAATATCCATTGGTGTCGTAGGTAAAACTGGTGGTCTCGTTTTTTGGATTCTTTACGGTTAGCAACTGGCCGTGCGAGTTGTACGTGAAGGCAGTTGTTTGACCGGATGCATCGGTGTACGTGAGCGGTAAATGTTGCGCGTTGTTGTATGTGTAGCGCGCGAGTAAGTCATTGATACCATTGCTCGTCTGTCGAATCTCGAGAAGATCGATTTGATTATTCGCGTAAACGTAGGTGGTGCTGCGTCCCAGCGGATCCGTCGCCCTAATAATCTTTCCGAGACTGTTGTATTGATAGTGGGATACCTGCGAGCTGCCGTCATCCAACACCCTGCCCACAGACGTAGGTAATGCTGACGTCCCGATGAATATCGGACTGAACTGTCCGGGATAGTCGTACCATACTCTGTTCTCCAGCGGCTTCTTTTCGCTCTCCTTAATACTTGACGTGGTGTTCCAATCCGGACCGTGCAACCAATGCGTGAGTTTTGCTTTGGTGTAATCGTGTGGATACTCACTCCACGCTTTTTTATCCCAGAAGAAAGTGTTGCGGTACAGTATCCACTCGTTTTGTGTAAACATGCCTGACGGCACTTTGTTCGCCGGTTCACTAAACGGAATACCCACAGAGTTCTGCGTGTACTCGACGTGCTCGGTCTGACCGAGTTGATCCGTAGCTTCAATCCAACGAGTTGTACCATTCTGGAAAGAACTAAAAGACGTGGTTCCGTATGGGGTAATCAGCTTGTTGACAAAGTCTCCAGGGCCGTAGGTGAATGCTGAAGTTAGGCCAATGACGTCAGTTATCCTGGAAAGTTGGCCCGCTGCATCGTATTCAAAACTCGCATATCTTCCAAACGGATCCGTTACTCGCGTGATGGTTAACGGCTTATCAGAAAGATCATAAGACAGTGTAGATACCTGACCGATGGCATCAGTTACAGCTATCAGTCGCGATTGAGAGTCATACGCCAGCTCGACCGTATTACCTGTCTTGTCAATTATCTGCGAGAGGAAAAGTTTTCTCACAAACATCGAAGATCCACTCGGTTGACTGAAGACCTCCTT
Source organism: Pyrinomonadaceae bacterium (assembly GCA_036377375.1). GTDB lineage: Bacteria > Acidobacteriota > Blastocatellia > Pyrinomonadales > Pyrinomonadaceae > PSRF01. Next base: position 5,787 of record DASUYO010000455.1, on the reverse strand, counting down.
CGAACCATCTGTCAGCCGGCGTTCATAAGACGCTGAAGAGGTGCGAACAAGGACTGCGTGGGTCCTGGGATCGGGTGCGTACTGCTGTGTGCTCGGATTGTAAGTATTTCCTGCAAAAGTTTCTTGCCCACCGCCACGTCGATATACCGTGACATCTTGAAAGGGATTAAGTGGATTATCGGTCACGTACGAGAGCCAGTCGAACGTCCATTTACGGCCGAGATTTGAATACGAGAAAACTGCGGGTTGGAAGGCCTCGCGTTGGTTATAGGTTACAGTGAATTTTACGGCTGGTCCTCGCGGTGGAACATAACCCACCGGCGTATCGACGATATTCAAACTGACCAGCATCGCGTGGTAATCATATTGGGCCATACCGGACGAGTTGCAGGTTTGACAATCACTACACTCTTCTTTGACTTTAGGATCATCAGGAGTAGTTTCCTCCGGATTACTCTGGCCGGTGTTGCCTTTTCCCCAAATAGTCTGACCTTCACTTTCACCAACGATTGCCCAACCGCTCGGCAACGTTTGTCGCGGCACGAGAAAATATCCACTGCCCTCTTCGTCCAGTGCCTTATCAGTCACCCAAATGTCAGCGCCAAAAGTCGGATCTTGTATGAGATACCGCGCTCTGCCGTTCGTGTAGATCTTTTTTACAATCGCGGCAAAGTGGCCGGCTTTCCAATGGACCACACCGGGCAAAAGCACCTCTGCTCCCATTTGGCGTTTAGCCATTTGAAGATTCATTTTCAATTGAGCAGCCAGAGCAGCCACCTGGGCGAGAGACATGCCTTTCGTCGTTGAGCGGGAATTAAGCAGCTTTTGATCGTAGGCGGCTGACTCACGTGCGTGTGCCAGCAACAAGCTACTGAGTGCCATTGGGCCACATCGGAAAGCGGCTTCGGGCTTATTGCGCATCAGCCACAAACCTTCCTTCGCGCCGGTGACCTTTTCAGTCGCAGGTCCTTGTAAGATTCTGTCGCCGAGATCACTGAATAGAGACTCCAGCCGATCATATCGGCCGAGTCTCGCGTTGAGTTCCGCCAGTTCGCCGACAGTCAGGTCCGCTATAGATTTAGCTCGATCTGTTGTCTCATTCTTCGATAGCGCCCAGGCTTCTTCCCAAACGTCAAGGGCCTTCAGAAAGTAGCCTGTTCGTCTATACAAGATGCCGAGGTTTGTAAGAAGCGAGGCTCTCCAAACCGAATGCGGATACTTTTTCAGGAACTCAACGAAGGGAGATAACTCGTCTGGATCACTGCTAGTTTGGTAAGCTCGCAACGCATTGGCGAGCGCCACGTTTTCAGAATTATGCGTCGGGGATTCGGGCCCGATTGTCACGAGTGGTTCTGGAAACAATCCGGCTTGGCTAATCTCCTCATCAGTGGCTGAACCGGAAAAGGTCAGCGGACGCGCGATCCGCAAAGCAGGGGGCCTATTCCGGTTCACAATCACCGCAGTTTCCGAGTCGGAGTGCGATTTAAAGGAGCTTCTATTCTTGTGTGTGGAAGTACCGGCGGTAAGTGCTGCCACTTGCGCGGCAATAAAAATGGCGACTATAACTGCTGTCGATTGTTTCAGACGCGCGCACAATGTGTTACTCGTCTTCATTAGGCACCTCGCTTAGGAGAGTTACATTTCTAAGAACCACTCCTAAATGACGAAAATGCAATTTCATTTCATGCACGATTTTCCGGACGTCTGACGTCTCGTTAATCGCAGATATCGGTGGGATGAGTCGAGGCCTCCCTGACTCGGAAGATTCCCAAGTTTTTTCGAGAAATAAAACGGAGGCAAAACTCATTATGAGTGAGGGTCACAGGTGACGCCTAAAGTGTCTTTCGTAAAGAAAGCGCTATTGATTGACTTTTATATGGAAGATCCATAGATTTCGCGAGCGAAGAGCACTAGCTACGCCTCGACCTCTTTAACTCTTTGTTATTGGTCAGCTCACTCCACTGAAGTCATGCTTACGCTTGAAGAGCGGGACATTGCCGAGAAAGCGGTCGCGTTACAGATCATGAGCGTCGATAGACCGCGTGCAGTCCTACTCTCGATGATTGCCGAGGACGAATTCAGGCTCGAATTTCCCCTGGATCCGCAAAACGTCAAAGATCTCGCGCGCGAGGCCATCAAGATGTGCGAGGCTTCTCAGTGGGACCGTCTGCCTCCCTGGCTCCAACAGATTCTAAGCAAGGTTGCCCGGACTGAGCCGGTGGCAAAGATCCTCGCCAAGATTGCGACCCCACCTCCTAACTGGAAAAACACGCAGCTAAACAGCTCCTTCGATACTTTTTGGATTCCTCGCCTGGGCCTTCCTTTTGTCGATCGTCGTAAAGTGCGCGAGGCGCTCAAAGATCTCGATAAACAAACCGGACCTTCGGTATTGATCATCAATGGTCCCCAAAAATCAGGAAAGTCGTACTGCCTCGAACTTATCACTCACGCTGTTGAAGAAAACATGAAGGCGGCGGGAAAGAATTCATTCATTCCAGTGGGACGCGTAGTGCTCCAGCCTGGCATGGGCGCCAGCCTCACGCCGGAGAATCTTGCCGATAAAATTGTCCGGACCATCACAGATAACCCGATATCTCTCCCAATCCTGAACTCAGGCCAACAGGTCGTCACTGCGGATCGATTGAACGAGCATCTCTGCGATTGGATCGTCGAAAACGCCGAAAGAACAGGCGCGCTTTGGTGGATCGGTTTAGACGGCCTGAACGATCCGGATCTTTTGCCTATCACCCGCAACTTCATCGCAAAGCTGGTTGAAGTAATAAGCGAGAATGGAAAACATAGTAACAAGCTGCGACTGATAATCATCGACTATCCGCGCGAGCATTTGGTCCGCTTCGCCGAACAAATCAAGATCGAGGAGCTTGGCCCAATCGGTGACATAGACGTTGAAGCGTTTTTTAGGAAGCAGTTGGAGGAACTGGGCGGCGCACCACCTACTTACAAACAAGTCAAACTCGGAGTGGTGCTGACGATGATGCAGTTGCCGCAAGGTCCCACTCGGCTACAAACACTCAACGACACGTTAAAAGTGGTTGTCACCAATCTAAGCAGGGAGCAGTAATGTCGGAACGCTGGACGCCTACTAATATTCTTAAACTCTTCCGAACGCCCGGCGACGAGTCTGGCGCAGCTCAAATTTCTCCTGAGATCTCGAAGACGTTGACGGAGTTGTTCGAGGCATCCGATCTCTCTGCAGTAGAAACTTCCCAGCAAATTTCCGACTACCTTAAACAATTCTCACCTGCGGCGACCCCATCAGTCGTTGCACCGCCAAAGGTGTCTAACCTGAGACAGGCTCTTCGACGTAGCGCCTCAGTGTTGACTGCTTTCGATCCGTGCAAGATTAATCCAACTGAATTAACGACATCATCGGAGAAGACCGCGGAAGAACTGGTCGATGACATAGTCGAGGTTTACGATCCGCCAACGCCCAACCAACGCTGGATGTTAGAACCGACGATCCGCGCAGACGTCTTGCGGGAATTCGGGACGAAAGACCAGTTAATTGCGGCTTTGGATGCGAATCCAAACTGGCGCCCCGCAACTGTCGTCCAGCGAGCACTTGAGTCGTATATCCACGAGAATCGGTTACCGATCTTCGATCTGTTACCGCAGGATCAACTTGCTGCTCACCTGCAAGCTGTGCGTTGGCTCGAACCCACATCTCTCCATCTGCCAAAACCGGAAACGATTCAGGAAGCAATCGATCAGCGAGAAGTGCCGGCGGTCTTCTCGAAGATGGCTGGACAGAATTTCGTGGGGCGCGCAGAGGAGTTAGCACTGCTTCGTGATTACGTTGAAGTGTTTCCGGCGTCATCAGGTTACCAGAGGGCACAGCGCCAGGTGCGGAGATGGCTGGGCCTGAAAACAAAACCCCCACTTGTCATTTATGGCCCCGGCGGCGTTGGCAAGACGACGCTGATTTCGCGGTTTCTGCTGGACCACATGCAGGTGCCGGAGCAATTGAAATTCCCATACGTGTACCTTGATTTCGATAATCCTCGCCTGTCACCAAGTGATTCAGACTCGATTTTGACGGAGGCGGTTCGCCAACTCTCGATTCAATACCCTGAGGCTCGTTCGGATTTTGAAGGATTTTTAAGCGCCGAGCGAGGACGGTACATGGTTGAAGACGATGATGAGTCTGATTCGATTCTGCACGTACGCCCTGCGGCCCAGGAGGCCCAGGCAGCAGATTCGCTGTCGCGATTTGCTCAACTGGTCAGTTCAATAATCAAGCGTTTCAGCAACGAAGGCAATTATTCGTTACCGCTCCTCATCGTGCTTGATACATATGAAGAAGTGCAGTATCGCGGGTTAAGAAGTGAAATCCAACTGTGGAACTTACTGAATTCAATTCAAAGTTCGTTTCCGACCCTTCGTCTGGTGATTTTTGGACGCGCATCACTCGATGTCGTGCCGACGAGTTCGACGCAGACGCAGACGCATGCCTTGTCAGAATTCGATCGCGCGTCTGGCGTAACGTTCCTGCAAAAGTTGGGTATTGCCGACTCCGGTGTTGCAGGTGAGCTCTACGATTCTGTCGGCGGTAACCCTTTGAGTTTGAAACTGGCGGCTGAGATCTATACCCGCGACAATACGAAGACTGACCTGGTGAAAAGAGACTGGCTCCGAAGCGTGTTCTTCTTTAAGGCGAGCGAGGTTCTGATACAGGGTCAACTTTATCAGCGCATTCTGAACCACATACACGATCAGGATGTACGAAAGATTGCCCACCCCGGTCTGGTGCTTCGCAGAATCACTGCTGAGTTAATTAAAGAGGTTTTGGCGGAGCCGTGCGGCATAGACGTGCCGAATGAAGAACGCGCGCGTGAACTCTTCGAAGCGTTCGGACGTGAAGTAGCCCTCGTAACGTTGACAACCGACGGCGTGTTAGTTCACCGGCGAGACCTGCGCCAAAAAATGCTCGAGTTTATCGAGCGTGACAAACCGGCAGCGGCCGAACAGATCAATCGCCTGGCAGTACAGTATTACTCTCCCCGGGAAACACTTCAGGATCGCGCTGAAGAGATCTATCACCGTCTGAAATTGGGGGACGACTCTGAAACCATTGCGTCGCGCTGGCTTTCAGGCATAGAACCGTTTCTTCGAGACGCGATGCCGGAGTTGCCGGCCGAAAGCAGGCCGATGCTCGCTTCGTATCTAGGTATCACTTTAAAGAAAGAGGATATTGAGGCTGCTGGAACCGCCGAATGGGAACGGTATACAGCGCGCGAGGCCGAGGAACTGGTTAAGCTCGGGCACTACACGCAGGCTCTGGACAAGATAAAAGAACGAAAAGAACGCACGAAAGGCAGTCCGCTTTATCGTATCGAAGCGAGAGCGTTGACATCGCTGAAGCGATTGAAGGAAGCGGAGAAGGCCATTCAGGACGCATTGAAGGCCGCAGCCGCGTTTGGCAGAGGAGCTGAGCTGCTGGATTGCGTTTTTCTCGCCGCCGAGATCTCGCAACAACTAAGAGCCAAAAAGCGCGCAAACGAGTATCTACAACAGGCCGGCGCTATTGCCTCGGGATTGAACGATCGGCCCAAACAAATACTCGCGTTGTTACAGCGGCTGCGGCTAAGGCCTCTAAAGAAACAGGCTGAACCAGACGGAGACGACGCTGCTCTCATCGCTGAGCTGGCGACCTTATTAGGTGCGTTACCTGAAACCGACTGGCTGGCGAACAAGCAGCTCATTCGCGCGAGCGTCTCAATGCTCGGGCCGGATTACTCTGATTTCTTTGTCCGGATGCTTCGTCGC
>DASUYO010000454.1:0-2411 GCA_036377375.1 Pyrinomonadaceae bacterium | reverse complement strand
CAAGTCACGGGAATGATCCATTTCTCCATGTTGCTTTTTGGGTTCGTGGGAACACCCCTGAAGTCGAAGCGCACCTGTTCTATCAAGGCAAGGACATCGCGAAGTTTTCGAAGCCCGGAAACGGCGCCGCAGATTGGAACCCAAACCTGTATCGATGGGGTCTGATTGACGGTGAGTTTCTCGGTGTGTACCCGAATGCGCCTTCTGGTGATGAGGGTTATGAGCCGCGTTTCGGCGTTCGGAATAATCCCGGTAACTACGAAGTCAAAGTGCTCATCCTGGGTCACCTCGCGCGATCGATGAAATTCAAAGTGTCTGCAAATGGCAGCCTTGAGGGCGGCATCGATAGCGGCAATACCCTGGGTACAGATCGCGTTGTTATACCGGTCCAAGTAGTGGGAGACTCGGGCGGTACATGGGATCGAAATGCGTGGAAGACTGATGCTTTCTATGGCAATCCACTGGCGGGATTCGTCGCACCCTAAGAATCAATGTGAGGCCTCAATCCGCTTTGCCTCAAAAGTGTTTTTCGCCACAAAAATGCACAAGAAGCACAAATGATTTCCTGAGTTTTGCGCTCTTTGTGCCTTTTTGTGGCTATGTCTGCTTCACTTCTTCAGCTCTTCATTGGATTCAAACCCGCTTCCATCTTCAAGCCACTTTGACGTTCGTTTGCCCTTGGACTCTTGATCATTCACCTTCTGGGCTGAATTCCACTTCCTTTCCATTTATTATGTACTTGTCGCTCACAGTGAGGTCCTACTATTTCGCAGTACTGAACGGAAAGACAAAGAACGGCGGATGATTGCGAAGAAGGTTCAGAACAGGTTGAGAAGCGCCTGGCGTGAGCTTCGGCCAGTCAGAGCGACCAAAGTTATCGGAATAGGTTTGCCAAAGACTGGAACGACCTCGCTGGGGTACTGCTTTCGACGTTTTGGTTTCAAGCATCGTACGTTTGACATGGATCTCGCTTATCAAGTCAAGCGGAATAATCTGGCGCCGGCGATCGAGGAAGCAAGAAAGTTTGAAACGTTTGAAGATTGGCCGTGGTTTGAAATTTATCGAGAATTGGACCAATCATTTCCGAACAGCAAATTTATCTTGACTCTAAGAAAAGATACTGCGACGTACGTTGCAAGCTTGAAAGGACATCATGAGAGGCAAGGAATACGCGAGGAGGGTTTCGTAAAACCGTATTACTGGGATGAGGTTCACGGCGTTGAGCCCGCCGCATGGGATTACGAGAAGTCGGCACGGAGATACGAACGACACAACCGCGAAGTACTCGAGTATTTTGCCGATCGCATTAATAAAGACCTGCTGGTGGTTTGTTGGGAGCACGGAGATGGTTGGGCAGAGCTAAGTAGATTTCTGAACAAAGCAGTGCCTGACGAACCGTTTCCCCATTTACGATAGACAAAATGCATTTCTTGATCTGAACAGCATCAGGAGCGAGCAGATGAAGAGGAACCTGGCACGCCGAATTTTTCTCAAACAATCCGTTCTCACTAGCCTCGTTGCAGCCTTGTCGCGTACGGGTATGTGTGCTTTCGCACTCGATAAGCAAACGCCTCAGCCTACAGTAGATGAGAAAGTCAACGCGCTAATCGCGCGCATGACTCTCGAAGAAAAAATCCAAATGGTTCATGGTGTTAGGCGGCACGGTTTCATCGGTTACGTGCCTGCGATTCCGCGTCTCGGAATTCCGGAGTTGTCTTTAACTGATGGACCAGCGGGCGTTCGACATGGTCCAGGAACGGCATTCCCAGCGCCGGTCGCACTCGCAGCAACCTGGGATCGCTCGCTTGCGCAGCAATATGGCGCTGCGCTCGGTGCGGAGACGAAAGCGAAAGGTCAAGCTGTCCTATTGGGACCGATGGTCAATATCGTTCGTGTTCCTGAAGGTGGCCGGAACTTTGAAACATTTGGCGAGGATCCTTACCTCACCTCTCAACTTTCAGCCGCTGAGATTCGCGGCATTCAAAGTCAGGGCATTATCGCCGAGGTGAAACACTATGCTGCGAACAATCAGGAAAATGAACGAACGAACGTCAGTGCAGAGGTCGACGAGCGGACGCTGCGCGAAATCTATCTGCCGGCTTTTGAGACCGCTGTTAAGGAAGCGAACGTCGGCTCCGTGATGGCTGCTTATAACAAAGTGAACGGCACTTTTTCATCAGAGAATACTCACTTGCTCAAAGAAATACTCAAGGGCGAATGGGGCTTCGATGGCTTTGTCGTTTCCGATTGGGGTGCCACGCACAGCACGGTCGCAGCCGCGAACAATGGGCTTGACCTGGAAATGCCAACGGGCGAGTTCTTTAGCGATAAGCTTCTGACTGCTATCAAAGATGGTCAAGTAACAGAGGCGACGATTGATGACAAGATTAGACGCATCCTTCGAGTCGTGA
>DASUYO010000453.1:0-5996 GCA_036377375.1 Pyrinomonadaceae bacterium | reverse complement strand
GATTACATGCGAGAGATAGTGCCGGAGATGGCAGTCGCTGTTGGTCTCGCCCTGAGAGGAGTTGAGGCATGATCAAGATAAACCTGCTCGAGTCAGTTACGGACAGGCCTCAGGGTGTCGCGCTGGTTGAAGACAAAGTCGCCAGCCCGCTGATACAGACGTTGCTGCTCGCGCTGACCGTGTTTGGATTGACTGTGCTGGCGATGGGTTACGACTACGTGAGCTCGAACATGGCGAAGTCGGCGGCACAAAAAGAGCTCGACAATCAGAAACGCATTAACCAGCAGATGCTGGCCATTCAAAAAGAGCAGACGGAACTGGAAAAGAAGTCCAAGGAAGTTCAGGCTCGCATCGACGCTATCAAGAAGCTGCGCGAATCACAGCAAGGTCCGAGCGCAGTGCTTCAGGAGATCAAAGCTCGTTTTGACTCAATTCCCGGCTTGTACCTGACGAGCATCGAGAACAAGGACGGTGAGATAACGATTAAAGGTGAGTCGCCAAACGAGTATGCAGTTACAAAGTTTGGTCAGAGTCTCGAGTTCTCCGGTGGGCTGTTTAGCAATCTGAACATTGAAACACAGAGAGAAATCGCCAAGCAGGCAGCACAGGCGCCGGGGCCAGCTGCTTCACTTCCTGCCGGCGAAGCCAATGTTGTACCCGAGGTAATTGTCTTCACAGTTAAGGCAAACTTCGGCAGTTCCAAGCCGCAATCACAGCAACAGCAAGTACCATCTCCTACAGCTCAGGTTGCGATGAAGAAATAGAGGAACACAAAGATGAATTTTGGCAAGCTCCCAGTTCTTCCATGGTACTTGAGGTTGGTCGCGTTCCTCGCGATCGGCGGCGTCATGTATGCCGGCTTCTGGTACTTCGTAACCAGCAGCACGCGCAAGGATACAAAAGCGATGGAAGATGAGATCGCACAGTTGCGGCCACGCAACGCGCAGGCAGCGATCGTTCAGCAGAACCTGAACAACTTCAAAGCAGCGTACAAAGCACGCGAAGAGGAGTTTGCTGAGTTGAAAGCATTGCTGCCCGAACAACGTGAGCTGACGATGGTCCTACAGGGAATTCAAGATCGTGCCCGCGGCAACGGTTTAGTGCTCACTCATTTTCAGCCAAAGGAAGACGTGCAGCAGGACAACTACAGCGGCAAGAAGATCGAGGTCAGTGTCGTCAGTGGTTTCACGGGACTGCGAGCCTTTTTCGAACAGTTGGCCCATTACCAGCGAATAGTTTCCGTCACAAATTTCGAGCTCAAACAATTGGAGAAGCAGTCGCCTACGAAGACGGTCGATGCACATTTTGATCTAACGGCTTACTACGTCTCCTCCGAACGCTTGCAGAGCCAGGTACCGCCTCCGACCGCGAAACCTGCGGCTGGCGGTGCGGTTCCTGCACCGGTTGCCCCAGCACCGCAACCTGCAAAGTAACAGTGCTGAGCGAAACTCACTCAAGAAAGCGAAGACGATGATGCAAGTGAAAGAGACATCGAGAATTCGGTTGGCAAGTTGTTACACGGCGCTACCCCGCTCGGTTCTGTTCCTGCTTAGCGTAGCGTTGATTGTAGCGAGTGGTTTTGCGATCGAAGTGTTGGCCCAGGAGAGTCAACCACAGAAGCCGGCGACCACCAAACGATCTGTCGGTGGTGGCCGCGATCCATTCCGAAAGTACGAGGCGCCTGCTCCATCAGTGAAGAGAATTGCAGGCCAGGCGACTGTTCCGTCAATCCAGGAACGAATTGCTCAGTATAAAGCGCAGAAAGTTGCCGCGATGAATGCGCGCATGCCCGCCCCGAAACCCACCACTGCTCTGTTGCTCAGCGAGATTCAGGTCATCGGCATCTCTCGCTCGCCGAGAGGATATGCCGCGATCATCGAAGCAACACCAATCAAACTTTCCTATGTCATCTATCCTGGCGAACCGTTCTTTGACGGCCAGTTGGTGGCAATTGAAGATAACCGCCTCGTGTTTCGACGTGAGACGGTGTTTACCGATGGCCGTCGCGAACGATCAGTCGAGTACAAGCCGCTCCGGCAACCGACCCAGGTGAACTCGATGACAGCGCCCGCCAATCAGTCCGTTGCGACTGCTAAGCCTTAAAAATTTGGTTTGGTTTCGACCAGACCGTTGACCGCGCTGGTGTTTTCTCGACAGCGAAAACACCGGCGTCCTTTTGACAAACAGGACGTAGCCGCGTTAGTGCGGCGCGCGCTTATTTGCCCCGGCAATCGAGCGTAGTGCGTGGCGGCACGTCGCTGAATTCCCCTAAGGAGGGAACGATGTTTTCTCAGTCTCGAGTCGAATCAGCCATTCGCAGGACCGCGCTCGTCCTGTCGCTTGTGTGCCTTTCGGCCGCAGGCGTTATGGCTGCTACTAAAGGTCCAGTGTTCGGCGATGACCAAAGGCCGACCCAACAGACTCCGTCGCCGACACCCATACCTGCGCCACCTGTGGGCATGTCACGCGCTACTGACAAACAGTCGGAGCAGGGACGTCAGTATGGACAGCCGGGATTTATTGGCGAGCCGATCAACCTGAATGTCGTCAATGCTGACATCCGCGACATCCTTAATTACATCACTGAGCAATACGGCGTGAACTTCGTTATCGACACATCTGTCGGCCCTGTTCCCGTCACAGTGAACGTTCAGGATGTGCCGTGGAATGTTGCTCTTGATGCAGTGCTCAAAGCCAACCGGCTGGGCATTGAAGTCAGCGGCAACATCCTTCGCGTTGCGACCATAGAGGTGCTCGCCAAAGAAGCGGAAACTCAGAAGGTGATCAACGACTCGCGCCTGGATGCCTCACCGCTCGTTACCGAATTCATCAGACTTAATTACGCGCGCGCTTCGGGCACATTGGCCCAGGCAGCCGGCTCGACCGGTGCGTTCTCCGGAGGGTCTACCAATCTCAGTTTCAGTGGCGGTGCTGGTGGTGATGCGACTGGCGGCGGTGGCGATCAAGGTCTGCTTCCGATCATCTCGCGCAGACTTTCGCGACGTGGATCTATCGAGGTCGATGGCCGCAGCAATACGCTGATCATCACAGACGTCAAAGAAAATATCGACGCAATCCGGCAGTTGGTTGCGATCCTGGACCAGCCGGAACCGCAGGTTGAAATCGAAACGCGCATCGTGATCGCGCAGCGCAACTTCAGTCGCGATCTCGGCGCTCAGCTTTCGGCAGGCGTTATCAGTCTTAACCGCGGCGGCTTGGGTAATTTATCGACCCTGCCGTTCAGTAACTCATCGCAAGGGGGCGGAAGTGGAAGTGGAAGTGGAAGTGGCAGTGGTTCCGGATCCGGTTCCGGATCGGGATCCGGTTCAGGTGACTCGGGTAGCAGCCAGCCGAGGTCTGGTCCAAATCCATTTGGTGTCTTCGGCGGTTTGACGGGTACTCCTATACCCACGAACAATCTGGCCGCTGCTGCCGCAAGCACCGTCATCGGCTTAACGACAGGCCTGATTGGCACAGCTCAGATCAGCGCGCTGATCACGATGGCTGAATCGCGTGGCCAGGCGAAGACAGTTGCAACACCTCGCGTAACTGCTCTCAATAATCGTCCCGCGCAGATTGAAAGCGGATCACAGATTCCTGTGCAGACGACACAGGCTGCTAGTGGAACTGCGGTCGTAACTACGACTTTCGTGTCCGTGCCGCTGCGTCTTTCAATCACACCGCAGATCACAGATGCCGGCACAGTGGTGCTGCGCGTCACCATTGAAAATAACACGCTCAATACGGGCATTGCGGTCGCGGGTGTTCCGGGTATCGATACGCAGCGCATGCAATCGGAAGTGCTGGTTCCGGATGGCGGCACGACAGTGATGGGCGGTGTCCTCGCCGACACGGAGGGCGAAGCTCAACAGCGTACTCCCGGGCTCGCTTCAATCCCGATCGTTGGCAATCTCTTCAAGAGGAAACTGACGACACGACAGAATAGCGAGATTCTCTTCTTCATCACTCCGCACATCTACCGTCCTGACTACCAGGGCCGGCCGACTGCGGGAACTGTCACTGGCGGTCAACGCTCGATTACGATTCCGCAACCGGTTCCGCTGGGGAATCCGCCGAGCAACACGCCGACGCCGACACAGTTGCAACAGCCTCAGCAGTCGCAACCGACCACCACACCGTCGAATAATCAGCAGCAGTTATTGAGTGCCCCGCTGCCCAACAGCCCGGCGGGCGCGCCGACAGCGCGGCCGGGAAGTCTTGGCGGTCAACGTCCATAATTGGAGGCCACATGTTCAAGGAAATGCTTCAGTCCATTATTGAACACACCGAGGGAAGTCTCGGTGCACTCATAATGGGGACGGATGGCATCGCTGTTGAGAAAGTCCTCGGCGAGGCTGGCATGGATGCGAATCTTGACGTCGCTGCGGCTGAGTTTACTTCGCTGGTCCGAAGTGCTCAGCGCGCGGGGACCGACACGGGTCTTGGCGGGCTGCGTGAGCTGGTGATCTCGCTCGAGGGCGCACTGATGGTGATGCGTCTGCTGAGTCGCGACTACTTCGTCGTGCTCGCGCTAAACGCGCAGGGCAATCTCGGTCGTGCCCGTTTCGAACTGCGCAAAGCCGAGTTGAAGCTCGCTAAAGAGTTCGCGGTTTAGGGCAGCTTTATATAGGGCATGCCGCGGAGGATGATGCGCTGGCGACGGGCGACGCGGCGAGGGTTGATGAGAGGATTGAAGACGGTGCGCGGATTGGGAATCATCGCCGATAAGAATGCTGCTTCATTCCAGGTCAATGCCGAGGCAGGTTTGTGAAAGTAATGTTGTGACGCCGCTTCCGCACCGTAAATTCCGTCGCCCCACTCAATCACATTCAAATAGATCTCCAATATGCGACCTTTGGTGAGCGTGCGCTCGAGCATGATCGTCAACGCAGCCTCCTGGCCCTTTCGCAGAAATGAGCGCTGTGAGGAGAGGTAAAGATTTTTCGCGAGCTGCTGGCTAATTGTTGAACCACCTCGTTTGAATTCAGGAAGATTCGGAAGCCAGTCGTCGTTCTCGCCCTCCGCTTTTGCTTCGCGTGCGGCTTCTCGTTGTCCTTGCTCGAAGGCTTTCTGGATCGCTTCATAGTCGAAGCCGTGATGAGTAAGGAAATTCGTGTCTTCGCCGGCAAGCACGGCGCGCTGTAGATTGGGTGAGATCCTTTCGAGCGGTACCCAGGTCTGTTCGCGTCGCGGTTGCTGGCCCCTGGCCTGAGCCTCTCGTATGCGAGTGTCGATTAATGACGTCGAGTTGGGATTGCTGTTGCGCAGCCACAGCACGCGCACGAACATGAAGCTTTCGTAACTGACGATTCCGATGATGATGCCCAGCATCACCAGAAAGAAAATTCGGAAGACTCGTCGCATGTCTCTTCGCATACTGCCACAAAAAAGCACAAAAGGCACAAAGGTGCTTCACTGAAGTCTTATACCTTTTGTGCTTTTGTGTGGCTTACTTTCGTGATTTGCGGTTGATACCGCGGTAGTTAACGTTGCCGGGAAGTTTCCGTGGCAGCTCGAAATCGTCGTCAACGATGTCTTCGAGGTGAACGCTCGCAGCTCGAGCGTAGGCGAGGAGAGTCATGAGGGTGGGCTCGCGTTTGTCCTGCTCGTATTCGGAGATGCGGCCGTAGTGCATGGTGTCGCCCAGTCCGAGCCGCTCCAGCATCTGTGTTTGAGACAGGCCCAGACCAGTTCGTATTTGCAGGAGTTTTTCAGCCAGGCGCATCGGCCTCGGACGCGGATTTCCCATCAGAAGCTTCCTCCTGATGAGTTCTTCCGGCCGCTACTCGCAGTTGGGAGTATCCTGCGTTCGCCTGAATCTTCCGCCGTGAGTATGAACCTTTCATGCTCAACGGCGATGCTCATCACTCTTTAGTGTGGGAGGTTGAGCCGCGCATTTGGCCGTTGTTGAGTTGTCAAAGACGCGCTTATCCTAAACGAGACAAGCCCGGTCGTAAATAGAAAAATTCAGTTGGGCCACAGATTCAGCGAAAATC
>DASUYO010000452.1:0-26420 GCA_036377375.1 Pyrinomonadaceae bacterium | reverse complement strand
ATCCTTCGCAAACGACTCGCCTTGCAACACTAGACAACCACCGCAAAAAACTTCAGCAGTTGCGATCCAACCCGGCAACTGACCTTCAAACCGATGCGGCAGTGTGCGCACCGGGTCGCCAAGCCCGAGCATGATCGCCTTACTGCCTTCGTTCACTTTCCCACTCGTGTAGTCGAGCGTATCCATCGACACATTTGAAAACACAAACAGATCCGTTTCCGGGCGGAAGCGCTCCAGCACGTGCTCCAGCAGCCGCGGAAAATCTTTCAAATCCTGCGGCTGGTCCACGAGTATCAAAAACTTCGTTAACGACAACTGCCCTTCACCGAGAATGCGAAAGCCCGAAACCAACGCCTCGCGACCATAACGCTCGCGCACCACCGCAGCGCAGAGCGAGTGAAATCCTGTCTCACCATACGTCCAGAGATCACGCACTGACGGCATCACCATCGGAAACAATGGCGAAAGCAGTTTCTGCAGGTAGTCACCGATGAAAAAATCTTCCTGACGTGGCTTGCCGACAACTGTCGCAGGATAGATCGCGTCGCGTCGATGGAAGACTGCTTCAACATGAAAGACCGGGTAATCGTGACGCAGCGAGTAGTAACCGTAATGATCGCCAAACGGTCCTTCCAGTCTTCGTTCATGTGGTGGCGCATATCCGACGAGTGCAAACTCAGCTTCTGCCGCCAGGCGATGTCTTTGCGGCGCGAGTGGATTGCGACGCATTTTTAGTTTCTCTCCGCCAAGCAGAGAGGCGAGGACGAGCTCCGGCACGTCTTCGGGCAGCGGAGCTATTGCGGCGAGAATGAGCGCAGGTGGACCACCGAGAAACACTGTCACTTCCAACGGCCGATTGAGACGCTCGGCTTCGTTGTAATGAAAGCCACCGCCCTTCTGGATTTGCCAGTGAAGTCCGGTCGAGTGTGCATCATAGACCTGCATGCGGTAGATGCCGAGGTTGTGCTTTTTGGTGAGCGGATTCTCGGTGTAGACAAGCGGCAAAGTAATAAACGAACCACCGTCCTCCTGCCACGTCGTCAGCACAGGCAGTTGATCGAGACGTGCAGGACGATCGATCACCTGCGTGACCGGCGATCGCGACGTGTTTCTCGTCCCCAGCTTCAAAAATTCACGCGCGACGGAACGACGTTTCCAAAGCTCCGGAACGTTTGGCGGCAAGATCGACTCGGCAATGTGAAACAGCTCGCGCACCAACGCTTCAGGCTTCGGACCAAATGCGAGATCGATTCGGCGCTCGGTGCCGAACAGGTTCGTCACGACCGGATAGCGGCTGCCTTTAACACGCGTGAACAACAACGCTGGTCCACCTTCGGCGATCACGCGGCGATGAATCTCAGCGACCTCGAGGTATGGATCGACCTCGGCTTTGATGGTGATGATTTCGTTTTCTCTGGTGAGTCGATCGAGAAATGTGCGAAGGCTCGCGTGCATTCTTCAGCAGTTACGGCTTCTCGACTGTTCGCGGGCGCGCGCGTGTTGCAGGCGCTGCGGGCTCGCTCAGTCGTTTCTCAATTTCGTCGTGCGCAACTTCAGCGGCTTCCGCGACGTACGGTTGGTTTGATTCGCGAAACGGCTTGATCAGATCGAGAGTCTGTGCGTCGCCGATGCGAGCGAGTGCTTTTAGTAAACCGGCATTGATTCTGGGCGCATTGTTGGCGCGGTTCAGAAACGGATAAAGCACATCCGGACTCTCCAGCTCTGACAAATATCCAACCGCCTGTTGCTGCCTGCCTGAATCGAGCTCACCGACGATACGATACAGCGCTTCCGCTCGGCCCATGCGATAGAGCGCCCAATCAAGAGCCAGCCGAACTTCTTTGTTCTTCTCCTGAAGCTGGTAACCTTCGACGAGTTTGCGTTGATCGGTAGCAGCTAGTCGCGCGAGTGCTTCGGCGCTGCGCTGCCGCACGTGTGGATCCGTACTGCCGAGTTGTTTGGCAAAATCGGCAGGGTTCGAACGCGCATCAACGCCATCGATCGGCGCCTGCTGCGCCCGCGCCGACACACCCAGGACCAACACAACAGCGATAATATAAAACTTCTTCATGATCCGTTCTAATTCGTTCCCAATCCGTTATATCCGTGGTTACGCCTGCTTCTTCCGCAGTAGCGCCGTATTCAGATCCAGCTCACCGATCGGAATCACTTCCACATTCGGATACTTCTTCTGCAACTCAGGCAGGAACGCCTTCGCATTACCGACGATGACGATATTAGCAGTCTTCGCATCCAGCCTCTCGCCAGCGAACTTCTGAATGTCGGTCGTGTTGATTGCCTGGACGTTGTTTATGTAGCGATTGATCTCGTCGAGACCCAGTCCATAGAGCGCCAGTGAACCGACCTGGCCCACCAAACCACTCGCAGTCTCCAGATTGCGCGAAAAGTTTCCAATCAAAACCGCTTTACGCGGCGTTAACTCCACGTCAGCAGGCGGCGACGACGACAAACGACCAATCTCACCTAACAGAAGCTCCGCGACCTGCGCGCCTGACTCGTTCTTCGTCTGTGCCGAAGCGACGAATGGTCCAACATCACGACGCGTGTCGAGAACGCTGCCCGCACCATAACTCAAACCTCGCTTAATGCGAATTTCCTGGTTGAGTCGTCCGGAGTAACCGCTCAGCACTGAGTTGGAAACAATACCGCGAAAGTAATCAGGGTCTTTTCTATTTATGCCGGTACGCGCGAGATAGACCGCAGCCTGGCCCGCATCCGGTTTGTCTATCACGACTACACGACCTGTTTTGCTGGTGCCACTCGGTGTCGCTGCACTCAGCGTCGGTAATGGTGTCGTCGGCTTCTGCCAGTCGCCGAAATAACGAGTCGCCAGTGCAACGCCTTCCTTAGCGCTTATGTCACCACCGATCACGAGAATCGCATTGTCCGGTCGGTAGTACCGCGAATGCATCTTGGCGATGTCGGCGGCAGTGATTCGCGTGAGCGATTCGGCAGTGCCGCTGATTGGATGGCCGTAAGGACTATCGCCAAAGACGACTCGTGCAGCGACAAAGCGCGCGATGGTTCCCGGATCGCCGAGTGCCAGTGTCACATTATCGAGATACTGCTGCCGCAAGCGCTCGACTTCTTCACTCTTGAACGTCGGATGCCGCACCACGTCTGCGAGGATCTCCATCGCCGGCGAGATCTTCGACGACATCACGCTGACGTTTGCGAACGAAGAATCCCAACGCGCGCCGGAGTCGAGGGATCCACCAAGGCTTTCAATCTCCTCAGCGATCTTCGTCGCGTCGCGCGTCTGTGTTCCCTTCGTGAGCAGGTTGGCAGTCAGATCAGCGAGGCCGGCGAGCTCAGGCGGATCGACTTCACCGCCATTCTTAATCAGCAGTTGAGCTGAAATGAGTGGCGACTCGCGACGCTCGATGACGATGACACGCAATCCGTTTGGAAGCGTTTCTTCGGCGGGTTTGGGAAACGTTCCGGAGCGCGGTTGCGCGGGTGGTGGTGGAGTAGCTTGCGGAGTTTGGGCTCGCAGATTAACGCAGAAAACGCAGATAATTAAAGCAGTGAAGCAAGTAGCAATCAGTTTACGCATCGTTACCGGCCCTCCTTGCTCTTTGCCGCTTCTGGCAAGTAATACAATACTAACCGGTTCGCATCCGTGAAATACTTCTTCATCACCCGCTGTACGTCAGCGGCCGTGACGGCCTGTAGCCGCGCGAGATCGCTGTTGACGCGATTCGCATCTCCGAGCAGGACCGCAGCTTCGCCCAACGCCAGTGCCTTTCCATTACTCGTTTCGCGCTGGTGCAGTTGTTGAGTGATGATCTGATTCTTGGCTTTGTCTAACTCCGCAGCCGACACGGGCGCATCCTGTAGTTTCTTGATCTCCGCCAGCAACGACTTCTCTGCGTCTTCAGGCTTCTTCCCTTCCGACAACACCGCCGTCAAAACAAACAGGCTTGCATCCTCACGCGTCTCCGCACTGGAATTAACTTCCGCCGCCAACTGCTGCGTGTAAACCAGCGAATGATAGAGCCGCGACGACTCGCCGCCAGAAAGAATCACGTCAGCAACCCGTAACACATCGGAATCAGGATCACCCTGCCGCGGCGTCAAATACGTAAGCCCGACTGCCGGAAGATCGTTACTGCCGTGCTCCGTCAACCGCATCTCACTCTTCCGCGGCGGCTCTTTTACCTCCACACGGGGAAGCGGACGCGACGGTTTCGCGATCGAACTAAAATATTTGTCTATCCAGCCATCAAGCTGCTTTTGATCGAAGTCGCCGACGACGACAAGCGTCGCATTGTCAGGACGGTAGTAAGTTGAATGAAACTCCTGCACGTCTTTGAGTGATGCGGCGTCAAGATCTTCGATGCTGCCGATCGTCGGGCGCTTGTAAGGATGCTCGACAAACGACTTCTGCTGGAGAAAGTATTCGAAGCGACCGTAAGGCGGCGCGAGCACGCTTTGTCGATATTCTTCTTTCACGACGTCGCGCTCGGATTTGAAATTCGCATCGTCAACGTTGAGACCGCCAAGTCGATCGGCTTCAGCCCAAATCAGAGTCTCGAGATAATTTGAAGGTACGACTTCGAAGTAAACCGTCACATCGTCCTGGGTGAAGGCGTTATTGAAACCGCCAACATCTTCCGTCAGCCGGTCCATCATTTCCGACTTCATGTTCCTCGTACTTTTGAACATGATGTGTTCGAAAAGATGAGCGAAGCCACTGCGATTCGGCGGATCATCCTTTGAACCGACGTGATACCAGACTTGTATGGCAACAGTTGGACTCGCGTGATCGGCGACACTCAGGACGCGCAGGCCATTTGCCAGCGTGCGATCTGTGAACTTGAGTTGTGGCATCCGGGTTTGGGCTAACCCGGTTAACTGAATTGTGACGAGGAGAGAGGCAGTGAGAAATAGACGAATAGAAGTACGAACCATCAAGTTTCTCCGGTTTAGTCGATGTCCAACGGATTTCGGTAGGGCTTGTCTTTGTCTTTTTCCGCGCGCTTCATCGCCTCCTGGAACTTCTCCTCGAGAATGCGGTCGCGGTCTTTCATCGAGCTGAGCTCCTGCGCGAAGATCTGTTCGCGCATCTGTTTCTGCTTGTCCAGTCCTTTGACCATCTCGTCGAACGAAGCGAGCGGCTTTGCCTTTTCTTCGTGGGAGAGAAGCGCGCCAGTCAGCGCGTCAATAGTCAATGTCGCATCGCAGCATGGACAAATGATCGTAAACCTTGAAGTGTCTGCCATAAGTAATTCTCCTTGCCGCGAATAGTATAGCCACAAAAAGGCACAAAAGGCACAAATGACTCTTCAGAAATCATTTTGTGCCTTATGTGCCTTTTTGTGGCTGGCTTACTTTGCGGCCGTTACGGGATTACTTTCTTCACCGCCTTCTTGGTTGTGCTACCAACCTTCTTAGCACCCTGGACTGTCTTTTCACCCACGGTTTTACTTGTCGAGACAGTCTTATCCTTCACGTCTTCAGCTTTGTCCCCTACTTCATTCGCGGCCTTCTTGCTGGTGGAGACAGTTTTGTCCTTCACGTCTTCAGCCTTGTCTCCTACTTCCTTCGCCCCCGCCTTACTTTTCTCAGCAACGAATCCAGCCGCGTCTGCGACCTTGTCCCCGGTGGCATGGAGCACGTCTTCCGTTGTGTCCACTACTTTCTCCTCACCGCTCCGCGAAGTGGCTCTCACGGTTCTTTTGCCGTCGTGAGTCGTCACAACAACTTTCGAGATGCGTGGATTGTTATGGAAGGTTCGGGTTTCAGTCCGCGTGCCCTCTTTATCTACGCTGGTTGTGATCTCTGAGTTGTCTGGAGCTGGCGATGTAGTCGCTTGAGCTTGAGTCTGATCGGTGGCTGTATTCGCATTTGAGTTGGCGGCCTGATTCGTTGAACAACCGATACCAAGCGCCGCAATCAACGGTATCGTAAAAAGGCAAATCTTCTTCGTCACGCTTTCAATCCTCCTAACTGAGCAGAGCTACTCGCAAAATGAGCAAGCAACGTGCCAGATTTATTTTACCCGCAAAAGTGCGTTCTTCGGGGTGTCGGCGTTCAGTAACAATACGGCAAATTAGTCACAAAGAAAGCACGAAAGCGCTGGCGATTTTTCTTCAAACAGTAGTGCTTCCTGCGTCTCTTTATGGCAAAATCAGTAAGTCCTTTTTCATTGACTTTCGTTTGGAATTCCTTTAGAAGCACACCGAAATCATTGACTGCAAATCATCACCCCCAAGGAGCCTTCTTTATGCGCAGACTGCTTTTTGTTGCAACAGGCGCTTTTTTTGTGGTCGCTGCACTGCTTCCGATGCAACGCTCTTTCGTCGTGCGCGCCGTGTCGGACGGCGAACGCCTGGCGATGTACAGCAAGCCCGCAGTGGTTCGCATCGTCGATGGCGCGGTCGGTAAGATCTGGTTTCAACCACCCGGTTACCAGGGAGGGTCATATGACGTCTCAGCGATCGGTCTGGGCTCCGGCTTCTTCATCAGCTCTAACGGATACATCGCCACGAACGCACACGTCGTTTCGATGACTCACGACGGTGAAGACAAAGCCAAGCAGGCACTCTTCTGGCAAATGGTGGAACAGATCGCAAGGCAGATCGGTAAAGACCCGCGCAGCTTGAATGCGAGCTTTATCAATCAGCACAGCCAGCTACAGAGTTTCCAGATTATTCACCACGTGATCATTCCTGACGGCAGTGCTTTTCCATTCGAGATCAAGCAATACGGCGCTCCGACCGGCGAGAGCAACGACCAGGGCAAAGATGTTGCCGTTATCAAGATCGAAGTGAAGAACGCACCGATCCTCAAACTAGCTGACTCCGAAAAAGTCCAATTACAGGACCACGTAACCGTCATCGGCTATCCAGGCGCCGCCGACACGTTCAACTCCGGTCTACTTAGCGCGAAATCGGCGCTGGAAGCGACCATCAACGACGGCAAGATCTCCGCTAAGAAACAGGCTTCGAGCGGCGCTCCGATTCTTCAGACGAACACGGCTGCAACGCACGGAAACTCCGGTGGACCAGTATTGAACGACGCAAACGAAGTAATTGGTCTGCTCACTTTTCGTGGCGACACCATCAATGGCCAGGAGGTTTCGGGATTCTCGTTTATCGTGCCTTCAAACACGGTGATGGAGTACGTGAAGAGCGCGGGCGCTTCCAACACCGAAGGTCCCACTGACACGCTTTACCGCGAAGGACTGGACTACTACTGGAACCAATATTACTCGTCTGCGATTCCGAAGTTTCAAGAAGTAAAGAACCTATTTCAGCAACACTCGGAAGTCGACAGGCTCATTCAGAGCAGTCAACAGGCGAAGGCCGAGGGTAAAGAGAAGTCGAATTTTTCGGTGTGGATTGTCGTGGGGATAGTCGTAGTTCTCCTCGGCATCCTGTTGCTCCTGATCATTATCGTGGCCGCGATTGTCATTGCACGCAAACGTCGCAAAGGCAAAGCGGCAGGTCCTGCGGCAGCAACACCGGCAACGCCCGACGGCGGAAAGGGTCGCTATACACCGCCGCCCGCACCGACTCCGACGCCTGCACCGGCTCCTGTTGCTCAACACCGAACTCCGTCGCCCGCTCCGCATGTCGCAGCGGCCGATCAAGGAATGACTGTCGATCTTTCGCGAACAGTGGCGCTCACAGCGGATGGCGATGCGTTTCCACCCAACTATGGATCGATCAAGTTTGTTTCCGGCCCGTTGTCGGGGCAGCGATTTGACATCAAGGCGGATGGTGAGTTCATCGGCCGCGATGGTGGATCGTCACAGATCGTGCTTGGAGATCCGAGAATCTCGAAGCGGCATGTGTGGATTGGCGTCAAGAACGGACGTGTGGTGATCGAGGATCAGAATTCGCGCAACGGCACGTTTGTAAATGATCCGAAGTCTCCGCGGGTTACTGAGACGTCTTTGAATTCGGGTGACGTTGTGATTCTCGGTGAATCGGACGTGGCGCGGTTTGAGTACCGGCAGTAATAGCGGTTTGAGTACCGGCAGTAATAAATATTAGCCACAGATAAACACGGATTACACACGGATCAGATTTACTCAGACTTGAGCCGGTAATCCACTACGTTTTGACACGGCTTGAATTCAATCTCGGTTTTCGCGGCTTCGGCGTCGCGGCGTAGTTTGGCTCGCCTCTCCGTGTCGTCCGGCAATCGCAATTTTGTTAACTCATCATGGGCGCCATTCTTTGCCAGTATCCAATAACGTCCGGGCGCAAGGTTACTCAATGAAAATTTGCCATCCGCCGACACGGGGGCAGCATAGAAGCGCAAAACCTCCGCAGCGCGCTCGCTTTCGGCCGGCGCAAGATACACGAACAACTTCTCAGGAACCGTTTGTCCTTCCGCCAACGTAAGCTGACCGCTGAGCGAACCTGCACCTTCAGCAAGAGTAATCTTCAGTCCGGAGATCCGGTCGCCGCTTTTGATAGTAGTCCACCCTCGTGTGGCGTCATCCTTGTGCAAGGCGGAGACGAGTGTGTCTGTAAACAGTGGAGGTTGTTTGTCCGTGCATTCTTTTGCTTTTGATTCTTCCAGCACGAGCTGTCCGCTCACCGAACCGAGCGGCTGGACCGAAAGCTCAACATCCGTCACATCTGCACCTCTCACTTTTATGCGTTTCGAAGGCGAGACTGCCCACTCACCGTTTGGAAGAATGGTTGGAGCCGTCCGATCGTAATCGTCATCTTCAATTCCATAGAATATAAAGCCACGATCATCGAATGAGTGAAATGAACTGAGGTTCCCGCCGTCCGCAGCGGAAGTTAAGTCGACGTTGACATCGAATCTCATCGGAACACCCTGCGGTTTGCTCACAGTTCCACTAACTATACGTCCCCGCTCGCCTCGATATCGTATGTCGACGTTGCTGATCTCCTCGCCTGCACGGATACTGATCTCCGCTGCTGTATCGCGAGGGGAGGCCGGCGAATAGGTAGGTATGTCACCATCGTATGGATCCGGGTCCGAGTTGTTCACTCTACCGGCGCCACCTGCCGATGCGACGTAGGTTCGCCTCGACCGTTTGGTCTTCTTTACGTCACAAGTTGCCATTGCATTGACTTTCATCTCCAGATCGATTGAGCGTAGATAAATGGATTCAATGCAGACGTGGGTAAGCCAGGCGCAGATGGTATTGATACTCCGGCACGCAAAGATGTGTGGCGGTTGTGTGGCGCCTATTCCGCATGTGGAATGGTAGACACTCGTTTGCGACCCATTTGTTGGAGACGGCTACGACATTCGCACGATTCAGGAATTACTGGGACACAAAGCGTAAAGACGACAATGATCTATACCCACGTACTCAATCATGGTGGACGTGGTGCGAGAAGCCCGGCTGACCTCTTGTAACTGAGAATGAGATAGAATGATATACGGAAACCGAATAAAACTCCGACTCCAGTGAAGCCTGACGAGAAGTCAGTGAAACAGGAAGAGTTACGCGAACTTTCATTTAGTTTTTTATCCCGCCCGTAAGTGGCGGCGGGATGTTATTAGGAAACCAGATATACATAGTTCGCGCGCATCGCTGTTACAAAAACAACAAACTGAATGCGAGGCTATAGCGCGTAGCGCGAAATATGTGACAACGTGAAGACCGCGAAAGTTGACTCCCCAGCCGCGAGCCCCCTAGCTAGCACGTCGACGGATGGCCGCCGCAAGGTGGCTGAGGGGGCGGCGGCGGAATCGCGCATTTCGAGCAGACCGCAACCACCTGCGCCCGGACGATCAAGCCGCTAGTGCTGCCCGCAAGAGTGTTCTTGACCTCTACTGTAAGGGTATTCAGGAACGCACCGAACCGATTGAATGTGGGCCAACCTACACCAGCCGGGATCGGCTTCCACAAATGAAAGCACCAAGTCGTTGGCGTGCCTCCCCCCAGGCACTGAGCGATTTGTACTCCGTTAAGCTTGACGATCGCAGTGTCATCAGCGGCGAAATCCCCTGTAATCGTTATGCTTGTGTACAAAATGGGATCTACCGGCGTTGTGAACTGCGTACTGTAAACGTATGTGTTGAGAGGGAAATTGAACGGCATGCCGCTTGGGTCGGGCTGGATCCATTTTGGGTTGAGACTATTGGGTAACCACAACGCGGGAGCACTGACGGGAAACGTAGTGACCGGCGTAATAGACGTTGGTTGCACGACTGTCCAGTTCTGATCGGCGGTACCGGGACCGCCGAATGGCGGAATTGGGCCCGCGGTCCCGGTGTTCAGGGTAAGGGTAACTTGCTGGCCAACCTGAGCGCAGGCCGGCAAGGCGCGAGACGCGGGGGAAACTTGCGCTTGTGCCCCAGCAGGAAGAAGGCCGAACGCGCAACCCCAAGCTCCCCAAATCAATCTTTTTGTTATCCGAGCCATCATCGCATGTCTTTCCGAATTTCGGTTATGTCCTAATTTGAAATAATTAAATTGTTGCAACAGTCCACTTTTTCTGGTGGTCAGTTTCATAGTGTGAGCCTCGACGGTTTGAGAGTTTAGGACGTAAGGAACGGGGGGCTTATATCACAAAGCCGAGGGTGAGACAATGGCTTCATGACAGACGGATTTGGCATTGGGATTTGGCATTGGGCGGCATGTTTCAACTAGGAGATCAGTCAGTGCATGGCAAAGGTGTGTCTCAGATCGTGCATGCGAGGCTGACAGACTGAGTTGTCAGCGCGGACCACACCAGCGTAAGCACGCAACGTTTGGAAAGCATGGCAGATTGTATTGGGTGGAACATGAGTGCCGGCGCGTTCCACGAAAAAGGAAGCGTTGACAACACCGGAATGCTTTCGCTGGTCGCGCAGGGCAGCGTAACCAATCAGGGCCTTTTGTAACTCAGGCCCAACGGGCACCAATCGTGTCTTGTTGAACTTAGTGTTGCGAATAGTCAGCACTGCGGCCTGTAGGTCAACATCATCGAAGTCAGATTCAGCGCTTCGCTAACCCGCAGTCCCGCGCCGTAGAGCAACAGTAAGATCGCCCGAAACGTATGGGGTTCTAAGCAGCGATTTGTTTTCCGGTATGAAGACGTGGCATCAAGCAGCCGCCGCACTTCATCTTGAGTGTATATATAAGGAGTGAATGGGTCGTTTGACTTGGGCACTGCGGAGGGCAACGGAGACTCGGTCGCGTAACCACGATTGACTGCATACCGATAGAAGCCTGTCAAGATGTTCTGTTTCCTGCGGGAGTATCCGCCATTACCAAATGCGAAGGCTCGTACTTGATCGAAGCTGACATCTGTAATGTCGGTATCTTCACCCATTGCACGGCTGAAAGCGGCCAGCAGTTGCCCGGCGTCTTTGAAGCTTGAGCCCAGCGCTCTCTTTAGAGTCGTGTAACTGTCGATTACTTCGCGCAGTTTCATAGCAGACCTCCTAACTCCAAGTCTGCCACTTGGCGCAAAGCATCAAGGTCAACCTTCGCATAAATGCGAGTGGCCTCAGCAGACCGGTGCCCGAGATGGTCTCCGATTTCCTTCAACGACAATCCCTGAGCTACAAGGTGAGTCGCGCAGGCGTGGCGAAGAGATTTCGGTCCAAAGTGCTTTAGCTTTAGGTCAAGGCGGCGCATCCGTTGCGCGACCATTCGGTAGAGAATACAAAGGCTGAGTGGTGCTATGGGAGATTTCACAGTGAGAAAGACTTCGCGATATTGTGAGCGCGGTCGTACTTCCTTGAGGTAACGCAGTAGTGCGTTGCCGACCGTCTTTGAAAGCGGGAAAGTTTGGGTTCGTCGCGACTTGGACGCCTTACATGGATGATCTCATCTTCCCAGTTTAGGTCTTCCAGCTTGAGACTGAGTACTTCATTTCAAAGTTCTTGGTTCCTCGAACAACTGTTCGAACATAATCGGACCTCTGTTTTGAAGTTAGTTTGGTCCGACTATAGAAGAAAATTATGTCATGCAGAGACACGCGAAACACGCTCTACCGCTTACGATCGCGGCGCTTCGCCACATAACCAGGAACGCCAAATAATTCGAGTGTTTCGCCTTCGCCAATAATGACAAACTTATCTGCGAGCTGGTTTTCCGGCACGAGAGAAGGCGAGACAGGAGTGACTTGATAAGTGCCCGCGGGCAGACTGATTCGGTAGTTTCCCGTTTGATCGGTGGTGGCACGGTAACGTGGTCTATTCGGACCTATCGCGTTTCGCTCGTTCGCAACAACGAGGATTCCGGGAACGCCTTTACCTTTGATTGTTACCTTGCCACTGATGCTCGCCGTTGCACTTTTTTCCGTAACACTCTGCGAGTGCGCGTAGCCGGCGGCACACAGGATTAGCAGGACACAGGCGATTGCCTGACGGGTTGAGGAAACCATAGTCACTTCGCCTTTCAGCAAGGAACGCCAATGATAGCGCAGGTGGCGAAGTATGTCGCAGGAATTATGGTTTATGGGCTGAGATAGCGGTTGACCAGTTGCGCCAGCTCTGTCATGTCAATCGGCTTCGGCATGTACTCGTCGCATCCTTTGGCAAACGCTTTCACGCGCGTGTAGGACAGCGGATAAGCAGTCAGGGCGACGATCGGAACTTTCTCGAGATCAGATTGCTGCCGGATGCGTTGTGTGGCCGCGATGCCGTCGAGTATCGGTAGATCGAGGTCCATCAGAATCAAGTCGGGATGCTCGCGTTTTGCGATATCCACTGCTTCCTGTCCGTTGCTTGCTTCCAGAACCGTGTAACCCAAACCCTCGAGGCCATGTTTGAGGAGCATCCGTGTGTCGTCATAATCTTCGACGACCATGATTGTACGTGGGGATTTTTCCGTGATCATAATTGAGCATGTATTGTAAGCCACAAAAAAGCACAACAGCACAAGAGATATTGATAAATTGTTTGTGCTTTTAGTGCGTCTTTGTGGCGGCTAGAGTTTTTTCAACGTTTGAGGATCGGGCTCGCCGTCGAAATATTTTTCCAGTGCGTCCCTGAAAATCTGGGTATCGGTCGGGAGTTGCGCAAATAGAGTCATGGAAGATCGAAACTTCAGGTTGTCCGGATAACCAAAAATCTGATCGACCGTGCGGCCATCAATCTGAGTCACGAGTTGCGTGCACTGTCTGAGTCTTGGTCCCAAAACTGGATGATTCAAATATGCTTCGGCTTCTTGCAGTGAAGAAATACCAAAATGCTCCGCCATCTCGCTGTGCCCCAAGCCTTTCAGTTGCGGGAAAATAAACCACATCCAATGGCTCCTCTTCCGCCCTTGGCGCAACTCGGCACAAACCTGATTGAACACTCCGTTCTGAGCCTTGACGAAACGTTCCAGATTGTATGGATCAGTGACCAACTGTCTGGTCCATATTACCAGGTCGCTTAAAACAACCTGCGCTTCAATGTAAAGGGAAAATCAGAAATCAGAAGAATGTTGACTTTGAGAAGCAGCAAGGAGATACGGGCGCAACAGCAGTCATATACAGATGGGCGCCAACCTCGTTTCGGGTAAAGCATTCGAATGCGAAGTTGACGCGCCCATGCGAGGCAGTGGTATTCAAGTTTTCAATACCGGTGAAGGTCAAAAAACGGCCAGCGCATGTCATGTTAAGTTTTCAGTACAAACGCTATCGGCCGCCTTTTAGCCTGAGAGCGGACTGCATCTTTTCCTGCACGCTTCGCATCGCCTCTTTATTATCGAGAACTGCTGCAAAAACAGCATCATTCAGCGAAACAGCAATCCTTTCTGCTTCCCGCAAGGTTAAATCCAACAGTTGCTCTTCCGGAATTCCGAGCAACTGAGCTAGTTGTGCCATGTTGCACCTCCTATCGGAGAATGGGGGACAAACTAAACCAATTTGCCACAGAGTGCAACAGATATTTGTCCAAATATTAGCCCAACAAATATTTGTAACAAATAGATTGGAAACCACCTTTCGACCGCTTCTGATTTGCGCGAAAACGCCAGTTGGTTCCGCTTCTCAAGCGTGCTAGCATACCGCAACAAACATGATGCAGAACCACCAAGAGGTCTCGTGGCCCACACCACGGAGCGACCTGCAAATTCGTTGGAGGCAATGAGCAGGATGAACAGCGACGAGAAGGAAGACACTACGGTTTACAAGGTTGTAGTGAATCATGAAGAACAGTACTCGATCTGGCCTCTTGAAAGAGAGAACCCTCTCGGCTGGAGCGACGTCGGTAAGACTGGACAAAAAGACGAATGTTTGTCTTACATCAAAGAGGTATGGACTGACATGCGTCCGCTCAGCCTGAGGAAGAAAATGGAAGAGGCTGCTCAAAGCCAAAGCCAACCCCCAGGCACAGAATTCTCCGGCAGCGAAGAATCTGCACCCTCTAACAAAGGCGACGACCTCGTGAAACGCCTCTCTGAAGGAAACCATCCCGTCGAGGTGGGGCTGCGATCTGAGAAGAATAGTCGCAGACTAAAAGAGTGTATTGATAGAGGCTACGTTCATATTAAGTTCATGAATACAAGCGGAGGTACGGAGCTGGGAGTCAGACTTGATCCTGCTGCGATGGATGTCAGCCATGCCGATTTTGAGAACCAGACTGGCAGCGTTCGCCTCGCGGGAAATTTGACGCTCAATTACGTGGACGTTCGATGCGTTGCGGAAATTGATCTCAAAACGCTAACCGGTCAGGGACATCTTGAACCTATAGCAGTTTAAGCATCATCCAGTCCGTACAGATCTGCCACCTCAACCGATTTTTTGCGGAGCATGACGATGAGAATGGGAAGATACTGCAAGGCCTACTCGCTGAACAGACTGCGCGAGTTCAGCGAATGGACTGCAAAAGCTCAAAATGTTGTCAGAGAAAACAACCCGGATGAAAAGAAATTAGATGTCGATCGGGAATCGAGTGAGGATATTTACTTATATCTTCAGGAAAACTACACCGTCACCGACGGCATATTCATTGACGAAAATATTGTCTTTGATTCTGTGACGCCCGAATGGAAGAACTTTTGTCAGCAGACCCTCAAATTTGAAACCCCTGAATTCCCTGTTGATGAGCCCGCGTAACGGCCGTCATTTCCTGGCTCCGCAAAAAATCCGATTCGTTATCGAATTCACATCGCGCTCGACGCTCTACTAAAGTGAAGCGTCTAATGCGCGGATCGACTCTCGCATTCCGTAGGCTTTCAAAAAAACCTTCGCATCTTCATCAGCATACGAGCTGAAAATCTTGTAGCCCTTCGGATCCGCCCGATAGCGCTCTCGATTCGTAAGTATGCGCTTCGCCAGCACGCGATGGCGGCCTCTTTCGGCTGATCTGTGCCAAACCGACTCGATCATCGGGATGATCTCTTGCATGCTGAGCCAAACGTAGTTTTGCGTCGACGT
Source organism: Pyrinomonadaceae bacterium (assembly GCA_036377375.1). Taxonomy (GTDB): domain Bacteria; phylum Acidobacteriota; class Blastocatellia; order Pyrinomonadales; family Pyrinomonadaceae; genus PSRF01. Next base: position 11,100 of record DASUYO010000452.1, on the reverse strand, counting down.
CAGCATTACCGAAAGAGTCTCCCGCCCGCTCATGGCCTCACTCTAGCTCCGTGCCTGAGCTTTTTCTTCGCTTGCGCGACCCAGCTCAAGGACCTCACTACCGCGGAGGTTTCGTTCCATGTTTCCACTTCTGTCAAGAAATCTTCAAATTTGAAATTCCTGAAATCGCTATGGACGAGCCGAGGTCGGTGTCATTTTTCCGCGCATGATCGCCAAGCCTGCCAGGCCCGCTGAAAAATAGAGACCCGCCGCTATTTCCAGCATCGGTACGGCACCAAGACGGTATCCCCAGATGCCCGCGAACGTCATTCCCAGAATCTCCAACAGGGCTTGCGTTGTGTCATACGTCCCGAAAACCCGGCCCATGTAGACATCGGATGTGCGGCTCTGAAACAGCACATTGAGGCCGATCGAGAGTGCCATCACGGGAATGCCTTGCAGAACGGAGAGCCCTAACACGAGAGGAAGAAAGGGAAACCTGACCAGCAACAGAAGAATGATTCCTACTGCCGCATGTCCGAGCGCGATCATCCGCTGAGGCAGAAAGAACCGGCCCACAACAGCGATGATGGCGCCGCCGATTATTGAGCCTCCACCCTGAGCGGTTGCCAGCCAGCCGAATTCCAGTGCGCCGGCGTGAAGCACATCCTTGATGAAGACAATCAGAAGCACGTTGATAATACCTTGCGCCACCGCCCCTATTCCGGAAACAAAAAAAGCGCCCATAATCACCCTCTGTTGTTTCACCCAGTTCAACCCTTTCAGCCAGTCCGACCAGATTGCCGCCCAGGTGACGGTCAAAGAATTGTGCTTCGCGGCCACGGCAGCAACCGCATCGGACGTGTGCGTAATTAACGCGATCAACAAGCCGGAAATTAGAAAAGACGTGACGTCGATGAGGATCACTGTGATCAATCCCATGTATCCCAGGAGCGCCCCGCCTAAAGAAGGTCCCACCAGGATGGCGAGATTGTTGCCCAACGCGTTGAGGGAGTTCGCCTCAACCAGATCTTTTTTATCCACCAGTTGCGGGACAATTGCGTTCTTTGCGGGTCGAAAGAACTGAGAAATTGATGACAGAAGAAAACTGACTGGGTAGATCAACCAGAGCCATCCATATAAGGGGACGAGTAGCAAAAGCAGAAGGACAGACGCCCGCAGCAAGTCCGCGGCAATCATGGTCAGCTTTCGATCCCAGCGATCCACCAATACACCCGCAAGTGAGCCGAACAGCAGACGCGGTAGCGTTGAGACAACTAACATCGCGCCAGTCGCGAGTGTCGAACCGGTTTGTTCATAGACGTAGAATGGTAGGGCAATGAAGAGAACCAGATCACCGATCGCCGAAACGAGTTGTCCGAACCAGAGCAGCAAGAAGTTTCTCTGGCATAAGACTCGAACCATTTCAGCCGGCGCTCTGTCTATCTCGATGGGTGATCAGATAATTTTCAATCACTAATATATCAATCTCGGATATCAGAAAGGCATCGAGTGCGTCATCGGGCGTGCAAACAATGGGTTGTCCACGAAGGTTGAACGATGTATTGAGCAGCACTGGAATGCCAGATACTGCGCCGAACTTGTTCAGCAGGGTCCAAAATCTCGGGTGGTCTTCGTTTGAGACGATCTGTAGCCGTGCGGATCCATCCACATGAGTTACGGCCGGCAGTTGCTCGCGATAGGTCGGCCTGACTGAGGCAGTCAGCAACATATATGAGTATTGGGATTCGTCGCCCTGATCAATATCGAAAAATCGAATTGCAGCTTCCCGCGTCACCGCAGGAGCAAACGGCCGGAAGGCTTCGCGTTTCTTCACCAATCTGTTGATGTGATTGCGCATTTCCGGGTTTCGAGGATCTGCCAGGATACTTCGATTCCCAAGCGCTCGCGGTCCAAACTCCATGCGACCCTGAAACCAGGCTACAACCCGTCCCGCGGCAATATGCGGAATGAGGCTATCAAGCAGGTTGTCGAACGAATCGTAATGTGTACTCTCACACTCGGGATGTCTGGCGATGGCTTCTTGAATTGCTTCTGTCTCAAAGTGTGGCCCCCAGAAAGGAAGCGGCATTTTCTGCCTGGACGCTTCGGGATCATGTAGACGCTGTACAAACAATGCAGCGCCGAGTGCGGAGCCATCGTCGGCGGCAGCAGGCTGAACAAACAGACCTTTAAACATTCGGCTTCGCTTGATCACAGCATTGGCGGTGCAGTTGAGAGCGACGCCACCCGCCAGGCACAGATTCATTTGAGATGTTTCCCGTTTGAAAAATCTTAGAATATGGATCAGAGAGGCTTGGAGCGCAGCCTGCAGAGCGGCGGCAATATCCTTGTGGTCCTGAGTGATTTCAGCTCCCGGCTCTCTTGGAGGTCCAAACGTGTTGGCGAGTATCTGAAGAGTGCCTCTGTAAGTCTCCTTCTCCTCCAAATTATAGTTTTGACAGAGGAGAGGAATGGCATACGTCCCGTCGTTGTGAAGTTGAATGAATTCCATCAGCTTATCGAAGTAGCGCCGTGGGTTTCCATAAGGAGCGAGGCCCATTACTTTGTACTCGTCCATGCCCAATTCGAATCCCAGGTATAGCGTCATGACGCCATATAAGATTCCCAGAGAATGGGGCGCCCTGACCTGTTTGATAATGCGGATATTGTTATGACGACCAAGTGCAATGGTTGTACTGTGAATCTCGCCCATTCCATCGACGATCAGTATGAGCGATTCTTCAAATCCACTTAAATAGAATGCACTGGCCGCGTGGGCGAGATGGTGCGCGACAGGTATGAGCTTGCGTGATAAATCGTGATTAGAAAAATGCGCATGAAGGCAGCGCATCTGGACCTCATGAGAGTAAACGTCCCGAAACTGCTTCTCGACAAACTCATCCCCATCATAGAACTTTCGAAAAGGTTCGTATGAGAAACCATGTGCAACATAGTCGATGGCGTCAGGAGTTATGTTACCGGCCTGAAGGCAATACTGAATAGCATTTATAGGAAAGGCGCCGGTTGCTTTTTCTTTACTAAATCTTTCTTCGGCAGCGGCTGCCTTTATTCCACTACTGGTGACAAGAACCGCAGCGGAATCGAAACCCTGCACAATGCGATAATCCCGTCGCGACAGATGCGGCAATTCCTTTCTCTTGAATTGCACACTGTTGTGGAGGCCGCTGATACCAACTATATTCATAGTCTGCCACCGTCCTAGAAGGAGCCACCTGAATAAGATGTCAAGTGAGACGCCGGCTTGTCCTCATTTTTCAGCCCGTCGTCTAACGGGTGAACATCAATAGCAGAAAGGTGTTGATCGGGATCCGATACTACTGCCTCCAACACTCGATTAAAATCCGTCATCAACCGATTTATAATGGCTTCATCATATAGATCGGAGTTGTATCGGCAGATCACGCTCAGACCGCTTTCGAACTCTTCAATTTCGACAATCAAATCAAATGTCGACAGCGCCTGCTGAATCTTCGCTCCTGCGGAACGCGCAAGGAAAGGTTTTGTAGTCACACCTGGCAGCTGGAAGGACAGAGATGGAGCATTTTGGAAGATGAACAGCACCTGGAACAGAGGAGTTTGATTTAGATCGTAGTCTGATTGCAGTTCTTTCATCAGATTGTCAAAGGGAAGGTCCTGATGCGCGTAAGCCTCTAAAGTCGTCTTACGAACGCGTCGCAACGCCTCGCGAACATCTGGATCGCCGGAAAGGTCCGTGCGCAAAACTAAAGTATTCAGGAAGAATCCGATCAGCGGTTCGGTTTCAGTCCTGTTTCGGTTCGCGACCAGCGTGCCTACTCGGATATCGTCTTGTCGGGTCACACGATTAAGCAACACCTTGAATGAGGTCAACAGCCCGATAAACGGAGTCGCGTTTTCCTGATACCCCATAGTCTTTAGAGCTGTGTACAGAGACCTCGGCAACACGAGAGACTGCTGGGAATACGCTATCACCTGCGACCGAGACCTGGACTGATCAGGCAGGAATTTCATCAAGGGCAATGGTCCCTTCAGCTTCTCCTTCCAGTAAGCTAGTTGAGTCTTCATGGTCTCAGTTTGCAGCCAGGAATGCTGCCAGTAAGCGTAATCAGCGTACTGGACCGGAAGCTCCGGTAGCGAAGGGGTGGTTCCGGTGGAGAAAGCGCTATAAAGATTTATGAGCTCATGGATCAATATTCCAAACGACCAGCCATCAGAAGCGATGTGATGCATGGTCATCAATAGCACGAACTCATTCTTTGTCAATTGAAGCAACGTCACTCGCAGCGATAGATGTTGCGCAAGGTCGAAAGGCCGTTTCGCCTCCTGTTCGGCAATCCGCACCGCGGCGATTTCCCGTTCTCCTTCGGGCAGCTCCTGCAGATCTGCTATGGGCACGGGAAACTTCAATGCTGGAATCACGACCTGCACTGGACGTCTGTCTTCAACGAGATAGATGGTTCGAAGAATTTCATGACGCCCTACGATTTCATTAAACGCCCGCTGTAACGCCTCAATGTTGAGAGTACCCTCGAGATGGACCGCCGCAGGTGTATTGAAAAAAGCTGTGCCGAGATTCGATTGGTTGAAAAACCACAATTTTTGCTGGTTCAGGGACAAGGGAATGCCGTGGCCATCTTGAGCGACAGGTACGAGTGGTAATGCGTGAAGTCCTCGTGTCTGCTGACGTAGTGTCTCAACACTTCGGGCCAGTTCAGCAACCGTCGGAGTACTGAAGAAATCGGCGAGCGGCAAATCTATACCAAACGTATGATTCACTCTGGAGATGATTTGTATAGCCAACAACGAGTGTCCGCCCAACACGAAAAAATTATCAAAAATGCCGACTTGTTCTACTCCCAGAACCTGTACCCAGATCGTCACTAATATTTCCTCAACCGGCGTACGCGGTGGAACGAAGGAAACATCCAGCTCCGACCGAATCGGCTCCGGCGCAGGCAGCGCGCGGCGGTCAATCTTGCCGCTGGCGGTGTGAGGTAAGTCTCGCAACTGCACAAAAACAGACGGCAGCATGTACGACGGCAATCTTTCCTTCAAGAAGTTGAGCAATTCATTTGCAGTAGGTTCGGAGTCGGAAACGAAGTAGGCCACCAGCCGTTTGTTTTCATTCTGTGCGACTGCGAGGGAAGAATCACGAGGCTCCTCTGTTCTGGCGATGACCACGGCTTCGCGGACAACTGGATGTTGACACAACGCCGCTTCGATTTCCCCCAACTCGACTCGGAAGCCTCGGATCTTGACTTGATGATCAACGCGGCCCAGAAACACCAGATTGCCGTCGGGGAGGTAGCAAACGCGATCACCTGTCCGATACAGTCGCGTGCCAGGTTGGTTACTGAAAGAATTAGGAATGAACCTGTCGGCTGCCAACTCTGGCCTATGATGATAACCTCGAGTAACACCCACTCCGCCGATGCACAATTCGCCGGGCACTCCAATACCAACAGGATTCAGGTGCTGATCCAGCACGTATGTTTGAACGTTTTGCATGGGTCGCCCTATAGGCACTTCCCGCACACGCGTATCCGCCGAAGCAGGTTCCAACAGTTCGCACATTGTGGTCGTTACTGTCGCCTCTGTTGGGCCATACGTATTCAAAAACTGGACATGCTTGCCTGCTTTCAGCTGCCAGTTGTGCCACTGGACCAATCGTTCAGCACTGGCCCATTCTCCACCGATAATTACCAGGCGCAACGAGGAAGGAAAACCTGAGGACACCGATTCAAGATTGGCTACAAGCGCGTGCCAGTATGCGGTCGGGAAATCCAGTACCGTTAATGCAAGATCCTGACATTGCTGAATAAACATTCCGACTGAATTCAGCATTGAGCGTGGACGCAGAACCAGTGTCGCTCCACTTACCAGGCAACTGAATATCTCCTCCACGCTTGCATCGAAACTAATGGACGCAAACTGCAACACACGATCGGTGCGCATCAGACCATACGCACGCTGAGCGGTGGCAGCGAAGGATATCAAGGACCTGTGTTGAACCTCGACTCCCTTTGGGGTGCCGGTGGATCCGGACGTATAAATCACATAGGCAAGGTTATCGGCATGCACTTCATTTTTCAGGTTAGTCGGGCTGAACAGCGCCATCATCTCCCAGTCGCTATCCAGCGAAATAACCTGTGCCGTGTGCACTGGTAAGGTTGGCACCAGGTGTGCTTGGGTGAGAATGATCTGTACTTGCGAATCCGCCAGTATGAAGCCGAGGCGGCCTGGAGAATCGGCCGGGTCCAGCGGCACGTAAGCACCTCCTGCTTTGAGGATGCTTAGAATTCCGACGAACATTTCGGGCGAGCGCTCCATGCAAATGCCCACCAATACTTCAGGACCTACGCCAACGGTTCGCAAATACGCGGCAACTCGATTGGCATGTTCGTTCAGAATGCCGTAGCTGATGTGATGGTCCTCGAAGACTATCGCGATGGAATCAGACCCACGTTCCGCCTGAGCTTCAATCCATTGGTGAATTCCGGCGAACTCAGGATAAACCGCGTCAGTATCGTTCCACTCGACCAGCATTTGCTGACGCTCGGTCGGAGTCAACAGCGACACTTCCGATACACGCTGCTCGGGATTGCCGGCCATGTTTTCCAGCAAAGTCACTAAATGTCCCAGCAGACGGTGGATCGTCGCATCGTCAAAGCGTTCACGGTCGTAAGAAATCGTCAGCAACAACTCAGTTCCAGGTGCAACTTCCAATGTCAACGGATAATTCGTTTGGCCGAAAGCGCGAACACTATCTACCTGCACTAGAGAATTTTGCTGCCGTAAGCTGGCGTCCACTGGAAAGTTTTCAAAAACCAACAGAGTCTCGAACAGAGGTTGACCGCGAGATATCTCACTCCACGCCTGCACGTCGACCAACCGGCTATACTCGTACTGTTGTCGCTCCAACTGCTGAGTTTGTAGTGTCCTCAACCACGCTGCACACCGCTCGCCGGCAGGAATCTTGACTCGTACAGGCAGGGTATTGATAAAGAGGCCGACCATAGTCTCAACTCCTGCCAATTCCGCCGGTCGGCCTGAGACAGTAGCTCCAAAAAGCACATCGTCCTTGCCGCTATAACGGCTGAGCAGCAAAGCCCATGCGCCTTGCAAGATGGTATTCAGGGTCAATCGCTCAACCCGACCCAGCTTCTCCAGTGTTGTTGTCAGCTCAGGAGTCAGCTTGTGTTGTTGCTGACCGTGTTCCAGCGATTGGAGGGCTGGACGAGAAGCCTTGCGATCGATCTGCAACGATGTCGGTTCAGTAAAGTCTTTCATCGTCTCTCGCCAGAACAGCTCTGGTCGGGAGAGATCTTGCCGTTGTAACCAACGTATATAGTCGCTATACGGCCTGGTCGGTTGCAGCAGTACGGGCTCACGCAGGCAGAGAGCCTTATAGCAAGCCAATACTTCCTTCATCACGAGTGCAATGGACCAGCCATCCAGGATCAGGTGATTCAGCTTCAGGATTAATTGATAGGTCTCTTCAGCGACTTGGACCAGCGTCAGCCGGAGGAGTGGCGACTGCGATAAATCAAATCCGCGTCGGCGGTCTGCCTGTAGAAAAGTTTTGAGTTGCTCTTCCTGGTCCGAAGCAGATAGTTCACGCCAATCAAATTGCTGCCAGGGTAGCTCCACTCGTTTACAAACGATTTGGAGCGGCACGTTTAAGTCGTTCCAAACAAATTTCGTACGCAGGGCCGGATGTCGATCAAGCATTTGTTGCCAGGCTCGCCGGAAGGTCAAGACATCCAGCGGACCGCGGAGGGTGCAACACAGTTGAGCGGTATAGGAGCTTAGTCCTGGAGCGTAGAGTTCATGAAAGAGCAATCCTTCCTGTGTCGGTGAAAGAGCATAGATATCCTCAATTTGTCTATGGGCAACCGTAAGCTGGTCCAAACTGGTCTGATCGAGCCGGGCTAGTGGAAAGTCTGTCTGCGAAGGCAAGAGTGGCACCGGACCGATGTCCGTTTCATGTGCCTGCTGTTGAGTGGACTCAATCAGGATTGCCAGTCGGGCAATAGACTGCTGCTCAAAAACCTGCCTGGGAGTTAATCGAAATCCAAACTGTTTGGCCCGTGTAATAATTTGCAGGCTGAGTATGGAGTCTCCTCCGAGATCGAAAAAGTTATCATGGATGCCCACCTGTTGGAGACCAAGTACTTGTGACCACAGATCAGCCAATGTCTGTTCAACGAAGGTTCGCGGGCTCTCATACCTAGTCGCCAGTTCCGGGCGAGCCGGCCCTGGAGAGGGAAGGGCATTCCTGTCAATCTTGCCGGCAGGCGTCAAGGGCAATCGGTCCACCACAACGAACGCCGTCGGCAGCATGTAATCGGGCAACCTCTCTCTTAAGAACTGTCGCAGATCGCTTACAGTAGGACCCTGCTGCTGCTCGGGAACAACATACGCAACCAGATGCTTAGTGAACTGCGGCCCATCCTCTCGGGCTACAACCACGCTTTCGTTCACTGCCGGATGCTGGCGAAGGACTGCCTCGATCTCTCCTAACTCGATTCGAAAGCCACGAATCTTGACTTGATGATCGATTCGCCCCAAACATTCGAGCTGACCATCGGGCAGATAGCGGGCCAGGTCGCCCGTGCAGTACATTCGAGCATTAGAATCAAACGGATTTGGAAGGAACTTCGCCGCCGTTAACGCGGGTTGATTCCAGTATCCCTGCGCCAACCCTGCCCCGCCGATATATAGCGTACCCGTCACCCCGACAGGAACCGGCTGAAAGTGCTTGTCTAAAACATAAAGCTGTGTGTTGGCTATGGGACGTCCAATAGTTATGGTCTGATCCTCAAACGTCACTTGTCGCAGGGTAGACCAGATCGTAGTCTCGGTTGGACCATACACATTCCACAGAGTTCCGACGTTCTTCAACAATTCGCTGGCCAAGTCCGAAGATAGAGCATCACCCCCACACAGCGCCTTTAATGTCTTCTGCCCAGACCAGCCTGACTCCAACAATAAACGCCACGTAACAGGAGTCGCTTGCATAACGCTCACACCGTAACGTTCGATTGCTTCGGCCAGTTGTTCTCCGTCCGTCGCTGCTGCCTGAGTAAGGAGGGTGAGACGTGCGCCCGTCATCAGCGGTAGGTATAACTCCAGCGCGGCAATATCAAACGATAAGGTAGTTACGCTCAGCAAAACATCTTCGGGTGTTAGCCGCAGATGGTGTTGCATCGAACACAACAAATTCGTTAAAGCTCGATGTGAGATCTGCACTGCCTTTGGTAGTCCAGTTGAACCCGAAGTGTAAATGAGGTAAGCGAGATCATCAGAACCGGCACTGAATGGCGGGTTCTCTGCCGATTGTTGTTCAATCATCCTCCAGTCTTGGTCCAAATAAATCAGGCGCGGTCCTAAACCCGGCAGAACCGGCCGCGGCAGGTGCTGTTGAGTTAACAAGATCGATGTCTGAGCATCTTCGATCATGTAGGTGAGCCGTTGTTCGGGATAGGCCGGATCCAGCGGTAGATAAGTCCCGCCTGCCTTTAGGACGCCCAGAAGCGCTACCAGCATCTCCGGCGACCGCTCAACATGAATGCCCACCACGCTTCCTGAACGTATGCCCAACCGGTGTAAATAGTGGGCCAGTTGATTTGCACGTCGATTGAGTTCGCGGTAAGTCAGTTGCTCGTCTTCGCAGAGGAAGGCGATCGTCTGAGGGGTCTGCTCTTCTTGCGCCTCAAATAACTGATGGATACAAGCGTCGTGCGGATATTGCGCTTGAGTGTCGTTCCACTCGACAAGTAATCGAAAGCGTTCCTGGTCTGTGAGAGGGGAGTGATGATCATATCGCTCGGTTGGACCACTCGACATAGCAGCCAAAACTCTCGAGTAATAATTCCCGATAGCTTCGATCTGCTCGTCGCTTAGCGCACTGCTGTCATAATGCAGGTTGAGTTTTATCGGTGAAGCAGGAACTTCCTGCTGAAAGATAGCGGTGAAGGTGAAGTTTGTTTCCTCAAAGAAACGTGCTCCCAGAAACTGAATTCTCTCGGAGAATGGCAAGTCATGATAAACGTGGAAGTGAGCGAATATAAATAATGTCTCGAAGAGGCTCGGCACCTTCAAAACCTTCTGTAGCTCTGATAAAGGGTATCGCTGAAAGGGGAGCAATTCCTGCTCAGCTGAAAAAGTATCCCGTACCAGGTCCAACCAGCAGCCTCCTTGCAGTTGCATACAAAAAGGCACGGTATTGAGGAACAGACCCAACACTCGCTCTATGTCAGTTTCCTCTGGTCGAACATTGGTTACCAGGCCGCTCACTACTGATTGCTCTCCGGTCAGCAGGCTTAACACTCTAATGTGGGCAGCCAACAGAACGCTTTTCAGTGGTACGCCAGCGATTTGCGCCAACTGCCTCAGACGGTCCGAAACGTCCGACGGCAGGGGAACTTCACGGATGCTGACCTGACGCGCGCTTTTTGTTTTTTGGCGAGCGGGCCACCGCGGCAGGATTGTCCTGCCGCTGTCGCGCACTTTTCCGATCCAGAAATCGCGACAAGCCTGCGATTCGAGCGCTTCACGTTCCAGCGCCACGAAATCGCGAAATGAGGTTTTTGGAACTGACGGAAGGGGCGGGACAACTTCGCCTAACAAGGTGAAGTAGATCTTAAATAACTCTGTGATCATGGAGGCTGCGCTCCATCCATCGAGAATCGTGTGATGTTGCGCCCATGTCAGATGAAATACTTCATTGTGGCAGCGATGTATCTGGAAGCGCAGCAGAGGTGGAGACGTCCAGTCAAACTTGCGCTCCTTTTCGGATTCAAACCACATGTCCAGGATCTGCTCCTGCTCGGACGGGGAGATGTGCTGCAAATCCTCAACCTGTAAGGGCAGATGGATCTTTTTATGGACCAACTGTAGCGGCTCACTGAAACTAACTAAATCAAATGAGGTACGCAGAACTGAATGGCGTGCAGCTAGCCGCTGCAGAGCCATTTGAAATTTCCTTACATCAAGAGGAGCCCATATACGGAGACTGGAAACATTGTGGTAGACCGCGGACTCCGGACTATATTCACTGTGAAAAAGCATTCCTAGTTGTAGGCGTGTCAGTGGATAAGCATCCTCCACGTCATC
>DASUYO010000451.1:0-4458 GCA_036377375.1 Pyrinomonadaceae bacterium | reverse complement strand
GCGCAGTACGGTGGCGCTGTTGCAGTGGGCACAGGAAGTATTTGGGCCGGCAGATTTGAAGGCGGTGCTGGCCTCGACCTCGATCTGTTTTGACCTGTCGGTGTTTGAGATCTTTCTGCCGCTGAGTGTGGGTGGAGCAGTAGTTCTGGCTGAAGATGCGTTGCAGCTGGCGGGTGGGCGCTGGGGAGTAGAGCTGAGCTTAATCAACACGGTGCCGTCAGCGATGGCGGAGTTGGTGCGGCTGGAGTGTATTCCGCCGAGTGTGCGAGTAGTGAATCTGGCCGGAGAGCCGTTGTCGCAGCCGCTGGTGCAGCAGCTTTATGAGCAGAGTGGGATCGAGCGTGTCTACGACTTGTATGGGCCAACGGAAGATACTACCTACAGCACGTTTGCGCTGCGGGGTGCGACTGAAGCAGCGACCATTGGTCGGCCGATAGCGAACACGCAGGTGTATCTGCTGGACAGTGCGCTGCAACCGGTGCCGATTGGGATAGCGGGAGAAGTTTACCTGGGTGGAGCGGGGTTAGCGCGTGGCTATCTGAAGCGGCCGGAGTTGACGGCGGAGAAGTTCATCCCGAACCCGTATGGAGCGGCAGGGACGCGGCTGTACCGGACGGGCGATCTGGCGCGATATCAGAGTGACGGGAAGTTGCAGTATCTGGGACGCAGCGATCAGCAAGTGAAAGTGAGAGGCTATCGCATCGAGCTGGGCGAGATCGAAGCCGCCATCAACGAACACCCGCTGGTTCGCGAATCAGCAGTAATCGTAAACGACGATGAGCCAGGTGACAGACGCTTGCTCGCGTACGTGGTTCCTGATACCGACAACGATGCTGCGCCACAGGACGAAACCCTCAATTCCGACCAGCTTTCCCAATGGGAAACCGTCTGGGACGAAATCTATACACAACCAACATCACTGGAAGATCCAGGCTTCAACATCACTGGCTGGAATAGCAGTTACACGGGAACTCCCATCCCATCGGAGGAGATGAGCGAGTGGGTTAACAGTACGGTTCAAAGAATTCGTGCTTTGTCGGCACGACGCGTGTTGGAGATTGGTTGTGGATCAGGTTTGTTGCTGTTTCGACTTGCGCCGGATTGTACGCATTATTGCGGAACCGATCTTTCTCAGAAAGCAATCGATTATCTCAAAGCCAACCTGGGCCATGTTTCGGACTCCTGCGACATTGATCTCTTACAGCGAGCGGCAGAAGATTTTTCGGGAATTGAAGAGGCTGCGTTCGACGCGGTGATATTGAATTCAGTGATCCAGTACTTTCCGTCGATTGACTATCTCATGAAGGTGCTGGCAGGTGCGGTCAAAGCTGTGCGACCGGGCGGCTCCATATTCATTGGAGATGTTCGCAATCTTCAATTGCTCGAAGCATTCCACACGAGCGTTCAATTGCACAACGCGCCATCCTCACTTTCCGTGCGCGACCTGCGGCAACGCGCACAGAAGCAGGTGCAACAAGAAAAAGAGCTGGTTATCGATCCGGTTTTTTTCAGACAGCTTCCGAAGCGTTTTCCTGAGATCACAGGTGTACAGGTCCAACTAAAGCGCGGTCAATACGTGAACGAGCTAACGCGTTTTCGTTATGACGTGGTTCTCGAAGTAGGTGGTCCAGATCGCGAGCCTCAGAACTGTCACGAAGTCGACTGGCAAAACGAAAGCGGTGGCTTACAACGACTCGAACAGTTGGTGCGTAATTCTCCGGCCGACGTGTTCACTGTCCGTAATTTGCCAAATGCGAGATTAAGTGAAGCAGTGAAGACGCTCGAGCTGCTTCGCAGCGATGAAGAATGCAACAGTGTTGCCGAGTTGCGAGAACTGTCGCGGAAAAGCAGCGACGGCCCAGGCGTTGATCCCGAGCAAGTTTGGATGCTGAGCGAACAACTCGGATACGTTGCCGACATCACGTGGTCTCAAGATCACTCCGGCAACTTTGATGTTAGTTTCCGCCGCCCAAATATTGCACCCGTCTTCGATCAGAAACATCTTCGCGAAGTGCAGCCGACGTGGTCCAAGTATGCCAATAATCCAATTCGTTCGGACCAGGCACGAAAACTCGAGCCGGAGTTGCGCGAACGACTGGCGGCTAAATTACCCGAGCACATGGTACCGGCATACTTTTTTATCCTCGACGCCTTACCGCGCACGCCAAACGGTAAGCTGGACCGGAAAGCTCTTCCAACCCAGGATCACTTACGCCCGAATCTCGCGCAGGCCTTTGTCGCGCCTCGGAATGCGACCGAGGAAAAGGTCGCTGCTGTTTGGGCCGAGGTGTTAAAGCTGAAGATGGTGGGCGTTCACGATAATTTTTTCGACCTTGGTGGACATTCACTGTTAGGGACGCAGATTATTTCAAGGCTCTGCAAGATCTTCGAGACTCAACTGCAATTGCGTTGGCTATTCCAATTTCCGACAGTCGCTTCGCTGGCCCAACAAATCGAAACGCTTAGTTCAGTCGGAACGGAAGATGAAGTGCCTGCACTCGAACCTGTTCCTCGGAATCAGGAGTTGCCACTGTCGTATGCTCAACAACGTCTTTGGTTCCTGACCCAGCTCCAGCCCGAGAGCGCCTTCTATAACGTCGCCACTGGTATGCGCATACGCGGCCCACTCAATTCGGCGGCGCTCGCAGCTGCGCTTGAAACGTTGATCATGCGTCACGAGTCGTTGCGGACAGTGTTCCCGGTTGTAGATGATAAGCCCGTCCAACGGACCGTGAATCGGCCGGAGAAGTCTTTGTCGATTATTGATTTGAGTCACGCAGCCGAAAGCGAAGCGAGAGATTTACTGAGGCATGAAGCTGAACAGCCGTTCGATCTGGCGAAAGGTCCGTTGTTCAAGTCGACGCTCGTAAGGCTCAGCGATGCTGATCATGTGTTTGTTATCAATTTACATCACATCATCAGCGATGGTTGGTCCACCGCAATCATATTCCGCGATTTGGAAAAACTGTATGACGCTTATTGCCAGAATCGACCTTCACCGTTGCCAGAATTAAAAATCCAGTACGTCGATTACGCCGTCTGGCAAAAGAAGTATCTGAATGCTCGGCGACTCGAGCAGCTGACTTCATTCTGGAAGAACTATCTGGCCGAAGCACCGCTCGTTCTGGAATTGCCGGCAGATAAACCGCGACCTCCATCTCAGACGTTCACTGGCGCCGATCTGCCGGTGAAGTTCTCCAGCGAGGTGAGTTCCGCATTAAATAAACTCAGTCACGGACAAGGTGTCACGCTCTTTATGACACTCATGTCAGCCTTCCAATTGTTCATATCGCGATGCACAGGCCGCGATGAGATATTGATCGGAACTGATCTGGCTAACCGAAACAGGGTTGAATTGGAACAGCTCGTCGGTTTCTTTGTAAATCTGTTGCCGGTACGAATGAGACTGACCGGGGATCCGACGTTTATCGAACTCCTGGAACAAGCGGCCAAATCAATACTCGGGGTGTATGCGCATCAGGATCTTCCATTCGAGAAACTGGTCGAAGAACTGAAACCGCAACGCGATCTCAGACGCAATCCGGTGGTCCAGATTCTGTTTGTCATGCAGAATACAGAACAGCGCACATTGCGACTGGCGGGTGCAAGCGTTGAGCCATTTAAGCTTGGTAATCCCAGCTCGCGTTTTGATGTGGCGCTTTTCATGACGGAGCGGGAAAATGGACTCGAAGGCTTATGGCGGTATAACTCGGATCTGTTTACACCTGCGACCATCGCAAAGCTTGCGAGCAGGTTCGAAGAGTTATTGACGAGCATCATCGCCAATCCACTTGCGCGTGTGAGCACCATGGCAATGGACGTTACCTCTGAAACCAAAGCGAAAGAGAACGGCAGCAGCCGGTTCAGAAGAACGCGGCGAAAAGCTGTTGACCTGGGCCAGCTTCGCACGATCCGAACCGACTATCTCGCGCCGGACATGAGATTGCCGTTAGTCGTCACGCCTGAGGCAGCAGATATCGATTTAATCGATTGGGCCGGTAACAACCAGGCGTTTGTCGAAGCGAAACTGTTGGACCATGGAGCAATACTTTTTCGCGGCTTCAACTTGGATTCTGTGAACGAATTTGAGAGTTTTGCGAAAGCTGTCTGTCCTGATCTGTTTGGCGACTACGGCGACCTGCCGCGAGAAGAAATGGGCGGCAAGGTTTACGGCTCAACACCTTATCCGGCCGAAGAGAGAATCCTCTTTCACAATGAAAGCTCGCATATGAATCACTGGCCGATGTTGATTTGGTTCTACTGTGTCAAGGCGGCGGATGAAGGCGGTGAATCACCGATTGTCGATTGCCGGCAGGTCTACCGTGAGCTGGACCCGAGCATTCGCGATCGATTCGAGCGTAAAGGTTTGATGTATGTTCGCAACTTTACGGACGGCCTGGATGTGAGTTGGCAGAGGTTCTTTCAAACCGATGATCGATCCAAGGTTGAAGATTATTG
>DASUYO010000450.1:0-5109 GCA_036377375.1 Pyrinomonadaceae bacterium | reverse complement strand
GCGATTGCCGGCATTTGGTTAGCCGTGGCTTACCTGCGCACACGAAGTCTCTGGCTGCCATTAGGTGTTCACTGGTCATGGAACTGGGCGCTCGGCTGGTTTTTTGGACTGCCCGTGAGCGGAATCAAGCTTGTCTCCCATCCGCTGATGCTCGGGCAAGATCAGGGACCTAAATGGCTGACGGGTGGTAGTTATGGCATTGAAGGCGGTGTCGCGTGCACCATATCGCTTATTCTTTTTACGATTTTTCTCTGGCGCACCTCGTGGGTTTCCGCGACGCCGGAGCTGAAGCAAATGACTTCGGAAGAAAACCCGTTTACGCCCGAACCCGTACTAAGCATTCGTCCCGCTGACGATCACGCGTAAAAGTAAGCGCGTCTGTTAACAGTCTCCACTTCTCTCCCGTCTTAATCGGTGTTGTTGGGACATTAGGTCTCGGTCTTTGGGCTTGGGTCCTGGAAATTATCACCGCTCTCTCGGCAACCAGGACCCAAGGCCAGGACTAGCAGAACCCGAAACCCGCAAAGACACGCAATGTACGCCACCGCCGACATGCTTCTGACCAGCCCCCAAGCACCCGCCGCCGAGCAATCGCAGGAGACGGTGATTGAAGTGGCGCTCGTCAGGGCTGTCCTGGCGGGAGACCGTGAAGGATTTGCGCGTCTTTATGATCTCTATGCACCGATGGTGCACGGCATCCTGCTGGCTCGTGTGCCGCGCGCCGAAGTGGACGATCTCGTACAAGACATCTTCCTTCACGCTTTCAAGAAGCTTCACACGCTGCGCGACGCCTCTGCGTTTGGGCCATGGATCGCGATGATCGCTCGCAATCGCGCAGTGGATTTTCATCGGCGTTCGAAAGAGACGGTGGAGATCAGTGATGACGTGCGCGGCAGTGATACACACGATTCAAGAGCAAAAGAGATCCTCGAGCTGATCCGCAATCTTCCTGAAGCGTATCGCGAGACGTTGGTGCTGCGACTCGTCGAAGGAATGACCGGACCTGAAATCGCAGCACGCACAGGACTCACTGCCGCATCAGTTCGAGTCAACCTGCACCGCGGTATGAAACTGCTGCGCGAGCGACTCGGATTTATGGAGGGCTTATGAACGACGATTACTTGTGGGACAAGACTGGTCAGCCCGATCCGCAAATACAGCAACTCGAAGAGATTTTGGGCACCTTGCGTTATCAGCCCAAGCCGCTTCAGTTGCCACGGCGACGCAGTTACTTTCCTTTACTCGCGATTGCCGCGTCTGTGCTGTTAGCGATCATCGCCGGAGCCGTTTGGCTGCGCGTGCGTTCGCGTGTCGAACCTCCGAAGCAACAAGTGAAGGTAGAACAAAAATCTGCTCAACCAGAGGAAGCACCAAAACCACCAGTAAACAGATCCGCGGCTAATCAACCTCTGCTGGCCACAAACAGGATTCACAGAAAAAGATCCGTGGCATCCGTGTTACCCAAGCGTGAACGTGAAGAAGCGATGATGGCCAAAGAACAAGTGATGCTCGCCTTGCGGCTCACAACCGAGAAGCTAAGCCTGGTCCATAGAAGAACTCAAATCAAGAATCAACACAAAGTAGGATAGTCATGAAAACACTAATTACGCTCTTACTGGTTATCACTTCGGCCGTAGTGGCAAAGGCCCAGGACCCTCGAATTAAATTGGGCAACCTGGATTACCTCGCCGCGAAAGCCAGCCAGACCGTCGATGTAAATATCGATGAGCGACTGATGCGACTGGCCGCCAAAGTCTTTTCCGATAGTGACGCCGACGAACGCGAAGTCAAAAAACTTGTCACGGGACTGAAGGGTATCTACGTCAAGAGTTTCGAGTTTGATGCCGACGGGCAATACGCCGCCGCGGATGTTGAATCGATTCGCTCGCAGCTTCGCGGGCCGGGATGGACGCGACTCGTAAACGTCACCAGTAAGAAAGAAGGGATTCTCGAAGTCTATCTGCTCTTCAATGGTGACGCGGTTGGTGGTCTTGCAGTGCTTCACACGGACGATCGTGAGCTGACAGTCGTCAACATCGTCGGTCCGGTCGATCTCGATAAGCTTGCCAAACTCGAAGGTCAGCTTGGCGTTCCTGAGTTGGGCATCGAGCAGCAAAAGACGAAGACCAAAAAAGAAGAACAATGAGGTCTGCGATGAAAATGATCGCCGTCAAAATCTTCATCGCAGTTGTCGTCGTAGTCTTTGCGTCGGCGAATGTCGCTCACGCGAACAACGACGATTTCAACTCAGTCGTAAAGATGATCGAACAGTTTTACGGAGTGAAGCACCAGGGAATTCCATTTCTCGCCAAGACTGGAATGAAAGTGGCTACAACAGCCGCGCGCATCAAGGGAGGCGAAGCCAAACGGATCGCGGAAGCAGGCAGCATTAAGCTGGCCGTATTTGAAGATCAGAAATTCAATGGCGACTTCATAAAGTTTCGCAGCTCTCTGAACGAAGCTCTGAACGCCACGTGGATGCCGCTGATTCAAACGCTATCCGCGAAAGACGAAGAACAGGTTTATATCTATCTCAAAAATGCCGGCGAGAAATTCAACGTGCTGGTAATCACCATCGAGCAACGCGACGCCACAGTGGTCCAGGTCACACTCTCTCCTAAGAACCTTGCGCTCTTACTCAAAGATCCTGAAGGCACTGGCAAAGCCATCACACAGGAAGCAACGATTAACGATCAGGAGTAGCCATGTACAGATACCGCTTCACCACCGTTTTATGCCTTCTTGCGGCGAATTTCATTCTTGCTCTCTCAGCGCACGCACAGCAAGTTGAAGACATCATCAAGATCAAGACGCGCGTCGTCTTTCTCGATGCGCTCGTGAAAGACAAGAGAACCAATCTGCCGATCTCAAATCTCGCTTCCGAAAACTTCGAAGTTCTCGATGATGGCAAGCAGCGCGACATCTCCTACTTCACGCGCGAGGGCCAGGCGCGAAAGCCGCTTGCGTTGATTCTGATTCTGAATTTGCGGGAAGACGGGGCCGGCAGGTTTCTGAAGCGCCCCGAGATTCTCAAGTCGATGGAAGACGAGCTGGCCAAACTGCCTCCGGGCGACGAAGTGGCGATCATGGTGATGGATAGCAACGAAAACGAGGAGAGGATTTGGTTGACTGAGTTCACCAATGATCGTGCGAAGCTTGCGGCTGCACTCGCGCGTGTGCCGGCGATGTGTGTCTCTCGCGATGGTCGACCCGCTGAGACTCAGAAGCCGAAGGATACGGCTGCGCAGGGTGAAGGTAAACCTGATGAGGTTGTGCAAACCGAAACCATTCACGGCCGGAATGGCGGTACTCTTACACGCACCACTCACCGCGACGGCAGAGTCGATGTGAAACGCACGAATGCGAAGGGGAACGTCACCATCGAAATGTCTGATATCTACGATATGGCAGCGGCTGTTAATGAGGCATCAAAAAAAGCGGAAGAGCTGCGCCCGAATTCGCAGGCGTCGATCGTCTGGGTGTCAGATGGAATCGCTCCGATCTTCTTTGAGGATCGCGATGCGACTGAAGAGATCCTCATTCATAACAACGTCATATTCAACTCACTCACAGTCGAGTTGCGTACGTTGTTCAAGTTTCTCCTGCCGATAGGTAAGCCGATCGCCGGTTGGATGGGACTCAGTTTGTACGGCAGCGCTAAACTTCTCGCTCAGAGATCCGGTGGTGAAGCAGTGAAAGTGGGCCGCGTGAAAGATTACGGTGCAGGTTTACAGAGAATCATCGGCAACTTGACGGCACGTTACAGTCTCGGCTTCGCATTAGCTGAAAGCGAGGTTGACGACGGACGCATGCACAGCCTTGAAGTACGTGTGAAGGCGAAGGATGAGAAGGGCAAGACGCGCAAGCTCCAGGTCAGTTCGCGCCAGGGCTATTACATGTCATCAACTCTTCCGAAGGATGCGGCGGCGAAAGCTCAGTAACACGGATCTTCACGGATTAGAAAATCGGATTGACTGCGTCGCCGGGTTTCGCGCGTAGGATCTTCGCGGCGGAGGCGCTGTTAACGGAAATTTCGAGGAAGCCGGCGCTGCCCCAGATCGCGAAGAGCGCTTTGCGTTCGCGTCCATCTTCGCCGTAGAAGTTTCGGAAATTGCGAATCGTTTTTCCGTTGATGCGAAGACTGGTGATCTTTCCGTCAAAGGCTTCGCGGGTGATGTTGGTGACGCAGTTACCAAAGCGATCGATGTGAATAATTCGCACCGGAGTTTCAAGCGACTGCGGTAGTCGAACCGCGTCATGAATCAGTGGGCCAAACTCTTGCGGCCGGACGCCATTTGAAAGAGCCGCAGCAACTGGTGCAAAGATGTCACGACCGTGAAAGGTTGAGCTTGGGTCAGGTCGGAAGTATTTCTCCGCTGTAACGTGATAAGTTCGATGTGAAGGTTCCCTGTCGTAGATATAAGTGAACAGCCCGTTATCTGGTCCAACAAAGAACTGCTCGTTCGCACTCACGATAATCGGCCGCCTCGCAGATCCAACTCCAGGATCCACAACTCCCACGTGGATTGTTCCCGCAGGAAATGTCTTATAAGCAGCTAAAATCGTGAACGCACCCGCCTCGATATCCTGCGGTGAGATGGCGTGGGTCAGGTCTGCAATAACAGCGTGAGAATTGACGGAAAGGATCGCGCCTTTGACGGCGCCCACATAGTAATCAGCAGTTCCGAAATCAGTGAGCAACGAAATAACGGGGAGACTGGGCGATACGTTGCCCTGTCTCCCCGTTTTGCGAGCCCCAGTTCTTCGACCCTCACCTTTTTGTGCCTCACGGGCGGTTTTCACAGAACGCTCGTGTCAGTTGAGGTGCGAATCTTCAAATGCTGGCCGTGTTCGAGTCGAATGTCTTTGCCGCGTTGCGTCATCACACCGGCCGTGCCTGCACCGCCGCCAATGATCGCTCCGATTGCAGCACCTTTGCCGCCGCCGGCAATAGCCCCGATGATCGCACCGACGCCTGATGCCGCACCAATTTTAGCTACGTCATCTTTGGTCTGGTCAGGGCCCTTCACACCACCCTCAGAATCCACCTCCGGATCGCGATCGCCGCCGATCGGACTGATCTCAATGAGCTCGGCGTGAAGTGTTGCG
>DASUYO010000449.1:0-9814 GCA_036377375.1 Pyrinomonadaceae bacterium | reverse complement strand
CGCCCGTCTTCCTGCCACGGCAGTCGCGTTGATCGTGCGACGGGCGGCCACGGAGGGCCGCCCCTACAGTTGATTGTGTGCCTGCTCAGTTGAGAGCATGGCGCGCAGTTTCGTTACGCTTAGATCACCCCGGATGAAATAGAAAAGTCCAAACAGAAGCGCGGGCCCAAAATCTACGAGGTGCATCACGATTGAAAGTGCAGCGGCCGTCTCTTTCTGCACTCCGAGAAACAGCAGACCAGCAGCAGTCGCCGCATGAAACGCTCCGGCAGCACCGCCCGGTGTCGGCACCAAAGAACCGACTAACGCCCAACCAAGCACGAAGATTGTTTCTGAAAATCCAACCTGAAGGTGGAAGGCTCTCAATACAAGTAGATTCGCTGCTGCTATCGCAAACCACAGCAAAACGGTCCAACCGATTGTTTCCGCCAGCTCGGCGAGATTGACGAGTACGCGAAGCGCTTGTGCCAGTTGTTCCAGGATTCTCAAGACAAGCTTCGCCACCGCGCGTGGGATGAAGCGCCAGCTCGCGAAGAGACGCTCGAAAAAGCTGATTACTACTGCCGATTGCTTTCTAAACCAGGTAAGAAAGGCGATGCCCAGAACAGTCGCGGTTAAGAGAATCAGACCAGCAGTCCGCACCCGGTCGAAAGAGATTTCCGATTGGAGCGGCGGCTCAAACCAGAGCAGGTTGATTGCGAATATGAGCGCCACCGCCGTCATGTCGTAGATACGCTCAACCACGATTGTTACCAGTGACGCACTCGGGCGCACCCGCGGATCACGCATCGAGAGAACCACTGGCCTGACGAACTCGCCCGCCCTTCCCACAAGAAAAACCGCGCTGAAACCAATTGCCGTCGCGGCAAACAGGTCGGGAAAACGCGCCGCGCTCAGTGGTTTCAGTAACGCAGCCCAGCGAAACGCTCGAAAAAAGTAGACGGAGGAGATAATGAGTACGGCCGAAGAAAGCAGGTAAGGATCTGCGTTTCCGACTGTCTTTCGAACCTCTGCCCAGTCCAGATTCCGTCCGAACCACCAGAGAAGAGCCGAAGCCAGAAGACACAGAACTCCGAACTCGATGTATTTACGATAGGGGTGCGGCTTGGACATTTAAGTAGGCTGTAGCCCAAACCACAACATGTTGGGCCGGTCGCTAAGGCTACTACATGCAAGAGGCAAGAGCAAGAATTAGCCGCAAGAAGCACCAAAGGTGCAAAAAGATCTGACCAGTCGTTTTTGTGCCTTTTGTGCTTCTTTGTGGCAAACTTAACCTGAACTTTGTTTTGGTGCCTGTCGTAAACGATTCGACCTACAGGTACCCTGGAGACGATACAGTGGGAGCTGTTAAGGCTTTGGCAGTCAGTGAGGGAGCCGAATTGGTTCGCAGGTGTCGCGCAGGCGACGGCGCGGCGTGGGAAGAGATTGTGCAAACCTATTCCCGCCGCATTTACAACCTCGCATATCGCTTCACCTCCCGTTCGGACGCCGCTGAAGATTTGACGCAGGAAGTTTTCGTTAGGGTTTATCGTTCTTTGGATCAGTACGACCCCAAGCAGGGTGATTTACAGAACTGGTTGATGAGGCTTGCGCGTAACCTCATTATCGACGATTACCGCAAGCGTCAACGCACACCGCACGATAACCTCGCTGACGATCTCGCCGACCACAGTTATCACCTCCACACGCGGACAAACTCCGTACAAAAGGAGATGGAACGCCGCGAGCTGGGTGCTCAGGTACAGGCGGGAATAGACAAGCTGTCACCCGATTTAAGAACGTGCGTGATTTTGAGAGACATTGAAGAGTTGAGTTATCAGGAGATTGTGGATCTCCTGAAGATTCCTGAGGGAACAGTGAAGTCGCGAATTAATCGTGGACGAATCGAGCTGGCAAAGATTCTCAGGAGAATGAAAGTGGTTGCGATGAGTGAGGCATAGAATAAGGTGCTCCTTGACAAAAATGCTGGCAGGCAGGGGGAAAGGAGCAAAAAGAAAAAGCGGCGGGAAGCGAAAAAACGATGCTTTGTGTGGATTTCGAAAATCTATTGACCGATTACATTGAGGGCGTAGTCGGACCTGAAACCAATCGGCTCATGGGCGAGCACGCAATGAAGTGTCCCGTGTGCCATGAAACTCTGTCGGCGGTACGCAGCGCGATCGAAACTTGTCACATCGCGACCGTACCTGAGCCTTCGAGAGAACTGGAAGCTCGTATTCTGCAAAAGACAGTGCCGGACACGGCGATGGGTTGTGAGGAGTTTGAAGAGTGTCTCACTGATTACCTCGACGGCTTCCTGCCCGCGCACCTTTATCACCGCTGGGAACGTCATGCGGCACTTTGCAATCGTTGCACCGAACTTCCCGGTGCAGTTGTCAGAGCGATCGGTGCTTGCTACACGTACATTTGCGAAGAGCGGCCAGTGCCGGAAGGATTGAACGAGAGAATTCTGCAAGCGACTCTTGGAACTGTAACGCCTCAGGAAATTAAAGCTCCATTAAAAGCGCGACTCGCATCTCGCTTCCGGCTGTGGTTAGACCTGATCGTTTCGCCGCAATTGGCTACCGTGGCAACGATGCTGCTGGTGGCGATGCTCGTGCTTACAAATACAGTTTCGGCAGATGGATCGATTAGCGGTGTTTACAATGCTGGCTTGCAATTAGCTGAACGAACGGGAGGACAGTCGCGATCGATTGCCGAGTATCCTAAGCAGATCCTTGGCGAACAGGAGCAAAAGCCCCCGACGCCGCCGGCTCAGAAGCACGATCAGCAAAAGGAATCGTCGAGCAATAAGCCCGATGGGCAGAATAATCGTTGAGAAATAGGGTTTTAACGAAATGATGTACTGTAGCTACCATGCTAAGAATCCGGCGGTGGTTCAGTGCAATCAGTGCGCGCGCTGGTTGTGTCCTGCCTGCGATCATCGTGTGCGTGGATTTCCTTTCTGCCAGGACTGCATTGTCGCCGGTGTCGAGCTTCTGCGGTATCACTCAAGCGCAAATCCGACGCATATCATAAGACGGAAGAGCTCACCATTTATTGCGACGCTGCTGTCGTTCGTGCCCGGCTTGGGCGCTGCGTATAACGGACAAACTTCCAAAGCAATCGTACATTTCGCGATCTTTGCCAGCTTCTTTCAGATGGCGGTAGTCGCGCAAGGCATGTATTTCTTTGTGCTGGGCGTTATCGGAACATGGCTGTTCGCAGCAGTCGATGCATGTAGAACTGCGCAGTTGATGAGATCAGGCTTGAGTCCGGATGCTGAAGATGATGTGATCGCGCGTCGTCTTTACGGTAATCCGCTGGCGTGGGGCACGACGTTGATCATTATCGGCACTCTCTTCCTGCTGCACACGTTGCTGCGGGTTACGCTGCCGATTAAGGAATTGCTTCCGGTGGCGTTAGTAGCACTCGGTGCTTACATGTTGTTTGATTACATCAGACGCGGCAAAGCATCGGATCGTATTGTTCGATTTGATTCGAGACGCCCACCACCGTCAGTTGTTGCCGGATCTAAACCTGTTGAGACTACTAACTTTCGCACTGGTGAAACTACTCAGTTTCAGCGCCGCGATGTAACTCCGCTTCCTTTTGAACGGAGATCCTGATTTATACTTTCGGTACGGGGTTGAAATTATGTGTTGTGGCGTTCTTAAAGCTTTTGGTGGAATCGGCGCAATCATCGCGCTGATCCTGGTCATCGTTGCTCTACTCAGAAAAATCATCCTGCTGATAGGATTCCTGCTGACAGCGTTAAAGGTCGCGATCGTTCTTGTCTTTATCGCTCTGATAGTGATGATCGCGCTCGCGATCCTGCGTGACCGCTCGCGCCGGAAGCGGGAAGAGGTCTAGCAACAATAGGTCCTATAGGACGTATCTGCCCTATAGGACCTATTATTCTGCTTTCCTGATACCTTCCTTACATTTTGCCTGCAAAGTTGCAACAATTTAGCTGTCTGTGATAGGGTCCGCCCTGCAGTACCGGCCGGATGGATTTCACCTCGGAGGGACCATGAGGTTTCCAATCCATCCGCTGCAGTCTTCAAGTAGGTAAGCAAAAGACAACTTTCCCCTTTTCGCGCAAATCGCCTTTGGCGAGTTTGTGCCTTTCGGTTGTTGCGCGTCCGACTTTCAGCGCAATAACAGGAGCACGATCAAAATGGCCAGAGATGAACGATTTTATGCCTTTATTATTGCCCACACTTCCCGTTCCCGCGCACGAGTCCAAAGAATCCGAGTCGAAAAGAAGTCAGTCACGATTTTCTGCACGATCCTGCTGTTTCTTGCAGTAGGACTTTCTTATGGTCTTTACGGCCTGACCCAACAGGCCGCGCACTTGCGGACGGAATTCGAAAACCAACGCTTGCGGGCCGAAAACGAACGCCAGCGCATCGAACTCGAGAAGCTAAATAACCGCGTGGAAAAGGTCGAGGATACGTCTCGCAAGCTCGCCGAGAAGTCGGGCGTGGTTGACACTGCCGCGACTATGCCCGGAAGCGGCGGTCCAGCGCTGCCTTTGGACGAGATGGGCCTTGCCACCCTGACGGCTAAGATGACCCGTCTCGAGGAGGATTTGAGGTCTTACGAGGCAATTCTGCGCGAGCGCGGCTACACACCGACTGTATGGCCGGTCAACGGGAAGCTCGAAGGTGGATTTGGCGGTCGCCGCAATCCATTTGGCGGTGCCGGCTGGGAATTTCATTCAGGGCAGGACATTGAAGCTCCGTGGGGAGCTCCGGTGATTGCCGGAGCGAGCGGCCGAGTGTCTTTTGTCGGCTGGCAGAGCGGCTACGGACAGCTCGTGATCGTGGACCACGGAGGCGGTCTGACAACGCGGTACGGGCATCTTTCGCATATCGATGTAGAGCTCAACCAAGTCGTCGCAAGGGCCCAATTACTGGGGAAAGTGGGCTCAACCGGACGCTCGACCGGCCCACATCTTCATTATGAAGTTCGCATTAACGATCAACCCGTAAATCCGATTCAATATCTGCTGTTGAGCACAACTCAATGACGGTTTCAGCCACGAGCTGAGATGAAATAAAACAGGGTGGGTGGGCTAACCTGAGGTTTAGCTTTAACTTAGCCGAGGCGGCAGAAAACATTCTTGCTTGACACGCTCGGCAACTTGGCCTAAGATGCGCCGTCGTTTGATGCCGGGACGCGGTTCAGAGCCCAGCATTCCCGATCATTAAGCTGTACGTCAATGAGTTTCGTTAGTTTTGCCCCCGTAGTCTGTGCATGCTGAAATAGCGCTCCCCGCGCTTTTCACCATGCATTTTTTGTTGGTTGTGTGTTTCCGTCTAGCGCCGATTCAAGGTGCGACCCGGCTCACAAGCATTAACCAGAATGATGAGGAAGCCGTGCGGGCTTTCGCGTCTGTTTTACCGAATCGTTAGGAGGATTCGTTGTTATGTCTAGAATAACCGGTAAGGTCAAGTGGTTTAATAATTCGAAGGGTTACGGTTTTATCGAGCAACCAGGCTCTTCGGATATCTTCGTTCACTATAGCGCTATTCAGGGCGACGGCTTTAAGACTCTCGAAGAGGGTCAGGAAGTCGAGTTTGAGGTTACGCAAGGCCCAAAGGGACCTCAGGCTGAGAAGGTTACGAAGATGTAGTTGTCTCCCCGGCTTGCCTTCAGCAAAGCCACTGACTTGCTTCCGGTCACGGGTCCGGTAGCCACAGAAGAAAAGGCGACCATGATGGTCGCCTTTTCTTTTGGGCTGTTAGGTCCAATAAGACCTATCAGCCTTCCGCACGCGCCTTAAAACTCACATGCCCATTCTCCACCGCAACTGAAAACCGCACGCGATCACACCCAACCTGCTGCTTGATTCCATCGGCCTTCGAAGCGATAAGACGATGAAACTTCGGAAACGAGAGATCCTCCGTTGGCTCACCGCAATGCTGCTTCGCCTCAATTAGTGAATTGTAGAGATTCTTCACCAGTTCTACCTCGTGATGCGCGTCAGCACAAACAAACGAAACGGACTCAAGCTTCGACTCCGTTGTATCCTTCTTCGCGTTCGCACGAGCTGCGGACACAGGATCGCGCCCTTCTTCCCGTCCCTGCATCGTGCGGCGCCAGAGATCTCTGAAAGCGTTGTAGCGAGCGGCGAGCGAATTGTAGCGATATCGCTGCGCGTAGGTTAGCGTGCGATCGTCTCCGAGTCGCTTAAGTAAAGTCTCGACGCGTCCTTTGGTGTCATAAGGTGGACGCTTGGCGCCGCCGTTGAAGAATATGTCAAACTCGATTCGCAGACGACGGATGTCATCTTCCAGGCGTGTGAGCTGTTCGTCGGCAGACGGTTGAACCTCGCCAACCCCGAATTTATTCTTGGCCTGAACTTGCAGTTTTGATCTAACGAGTTTGTTATCGCGTAATCCCACGGAGCGACCTCCAATAGCAGAATAGGGAGGGCCAAAGCGAAGTGTCAAACTTTTTGTTTAAATCCTGTAAAATCCCGTAAATCCGGTAGCTTTATGGCAAACCTGAACGACAACATGCGTCACGTCCCGTCAGTGGACCAACTTCTCCGCACTGACGCAGCCCGTGAGCTACGCGCTCGTGTAGGCACCAGAAGAGCTACGAATATCGCACGCTCGGTCATTGCCGAGGTTCGCGCATTAGTCCGCGCCGGCTCAGCAGAACCAACCAGCAATGGTCTTCTTGCCGAGGCCGCCAGACGACTGGAAGCAACAGCGCAACGCGAAGCTCAGGCGGGTATCAGACGCGTTATCAACGCTACTGGCGTCGTGCTTCATACAAATCTCGGACGAGCACCACTATCGAATTCAGCACGTGCAGCCGTTGATGAAGCTGCGGGTTATTGCTCAGTCGAGTACGACGTCGAAAGCGGCGGCCGAGGTGGACGGGCAGCACGCGTGGAATCGCTTTTGAAAGATTTATCGGGCGCCGAAGATGCTCTGGTAGTAAACAACTGCGCCGCTGCCGCGTTGCTGATTCTGACAGTGCTCGCACGCGACGGAGAGACGATCGTTTCGCGAGGCGAGCTGGTTGAAATAGGCGGCGACTTTCGTGTGCCTGATGTGATAGCAAGTTCGGGCACACGCATGATTGAAGTGGGCACGACGAATCGCACGCACCTGGAGGATTACCGGCGCGCGATTAATGCGAACACGCGTTTGATCATGCGCGTGCATCCGTCAAACTATCGCATCGTTGGTTTCGTGAGCTCGCCGCAACGCTCAGAGCTCACCGCGCTTGCTCAGGAAGCTGGACTCCCGTTGTATGAAGACGCTGGATCGGGTCAACTGCATGACCTGCGGCAGTATGGCGTTATTGATGAACCGATCGTGCGTGACATCATTGACAGTGGCGTCGATGTCGTTTCGTTTAGTGGGGATAAACTTCTGGGATCGGCGCAGGCGGGACTGGTTGTCGGAAAGCATGCCATCGTCGCGAGATTGCGCAAGCATCCGCTCTATCGCGCACTGCGCAGCGATAAGTTGAGACTGGCGGCGTTGGAAGCAACGCTCGTTTCGCATCAAAAGGACGTGGCGCACACGGAGATCCCGGCAATTCAAATGCTGGCGCTTACTGCTGGTGAACTCGAACAGCGCGCACGAACGCTGGTCGAGGGTCTTGATACCGGGGCGCTCAAGATCGAGTTGGTTGCAGGTGAATCAACGCTCGGTGGTGGTGCCGGTCCGACTTCTACATTTCCGACGACACTGATTGCGATTACTCACCCTCATAAGTCAGCACAGGAAATCGAGCATCAACTTCGCACTTCCTCTCCTCCGATCATCGGCCGCATCTCCGAAGGGAAGGTGCTGCTGGATCTGCGAACAGTTTTTGAGGACGAGCTGCCTGCCATACGAGCAGCCTTGAGCCGCAAATAATCCGTGTAATCCGTGCCCAAAAGCCGGTATAATTCCGGAGCGGCGCTTTGACACCTGCCAGCCGCCCGAACTCACGCCTTGATCCGAATAAAAACCCTAATTTCTTATGTATCTGCGTCCGCTATCGGCATCCTGGCCGGTGCGCTGGGTTATGCATACTGGCAACTCGCGGATTCGCTCGCAGCCGCTTGCCTAATCACCTACTCAGTCGCCCTCAGCCTCACAATCAATCGTTTCGGCTTGCGCCGGTCCTGGCGCTGGATTGCCGTGAGCGCGGCGCTCGTGACGATCATCGGAATAGTCGGTGCGCAGTTCATCGGTGTCGATCTGCTTCTGATCCCGCTGCTTTTCAGTGGCAGCCTCTCGTTACTGCTCATACAGATAAACCGTCTCTGGTCTCTGGACCGGCAGTTAATTCGAACTCTCTTTAACTCTTCTGTCGCAAATGTTGACTCAGGCACTAGCGCGAACGAGCGACTGGCGAGCGGCATTAAATTGCTGAATACGGTGCTGCCGCTCAATGAGGCCGTAGTCTTTCGTTGCGATGACACCAACACGCTCGAAGCTGTGGTTCGTTTCAAGAGTCCGAGTGAGAACTCACACGATCCACGTCGCAACTCCGTCTGGCGCGAAGGTATCAAGCTCTGCAAACAAGCCGTATCGACCGGAAAGTTAGTCAGCCAAACCACACCGAACCAAAACTCATCAACAGTCGCCGTACCACTCCTTCACGAAAGCGAAACTGCGGGCGTGCTGCTTATTCGACTTGGTTCCGAATTCGCAATTGACGATACGCCACTTCTGGAAGCCATCGGTTCTCAGTTCGCACGCAATCTCGAGCGCGAGAGTTTTACGAAAAATCCAAACAGGACCGCAGCACTCAGTTTCTTTTCGCAAACGAGCAGCAAACGAAAGCTCGATGCACTCAACGTTCTGCAAGCTGTCACAGTCGAGCAACGATGCGAAGCAAGCACACTCACGCACATCGAGGATGGCGTCGCGATCGCTTACCTCGACGGAACGCTGGCGCTCGTTAATCCTGTGCTCCTGAATTTTGCCGGCCTCACTTCTGAGCAGGTCGCAAAAATGGATCTGTTTGACTTACTGAATAGATTTCGCACAGACGTTTTTGATGAACCTGAGATTGCTGTGCGACGCGTATTGCAAACTGGCGTCGAGTATGAAGGAGAACTCAGTTTCGAGGCGAAGAACCAAATCCTTAACCTGCGGATGTCATTACTGCGAGAGCGTGAATCGCACGAGCCGATCGGCATCGCGTTGTGTATTAAGGATCTAACTGCGACTAAGGAGTATGAAAAGCTGAAGAGCGACATGATCTCGCTCATGTCGCATGAGCTTCGCACTCCGCTTACAAGCATTAACGGCTTCGCAGAGTTATTGACGGCGGATGAGACCATTCCCGCGCAGGCACGCGAGTTTGTATCGATCATCGCGAACGAGTCGCAACGCATGTCGCGGATGATCAATACATTCCTTTCGGTGACTCAGTTGCAGCGCAAGGACAAACAGGAAGTGTTGAAGATTCCGCTTCGTCTCGATGAAGTCGTGCGCGAGACAATCGCCTCACTCCAACCGGTTGCCAAGAAAAAACGCATTCGCCTGATCGAGCGACCGGCACACCGAATTCCGCCAGTTGCTGCGGACAAGGGCCTGATTACCCAGGCAGTGAAGAACCTCGTGAATAATGCGATCAAGTACAGTCCCGAACGAACGACCGTGACAGTTTCAACCGCACTCGAGGCTGAGGCAGTTCGAGTGTGTGTTGAGGACCGCGGGTTTGGTATTCCTGCCGAGGCAAGGGAGCGTGTGTGGGACAAGTTCTATCGCGTAGTTCGCGAAGGACAGGAGAAGGATGAAGAGTCGACCGGGTTAGGGTTGTCGTTTGTGCGTGAGGTGATTGAGCAACATGGTGGCCGAGTCGATCT
>DASUYO010000448.1:0-3315 GCA_036377375.1 Pyrinomonadaceae bacterium | reverse complement strand
ATTCTGGTTAACGATTGCGCGTTCGGAACGACTTGCAGCGGATCTGAGCGACACTCACTCTTACGGCATTTTGTTAGGCACGCTCGGCGCGCTTACCGGTTTTCTCATGAGCTCGCTGGTGAACTACAACTATGGCGACGCTGAAGTCGCGATGCTGTTCTGGTTTTTGATGGGCATCACTGCTACGATCCGAGACAAATGACACGACCACAATCAACAGAAGCAGCGCCTTACTATTTCAGGTACATCGACCTGGTAACCAGCGAAGATATCGTGCCCACGATGCAAGGTCAGATGGATGAGACGCTGGAATTTCTTGGAGCGATCTCTGAAGAGCAAAGTCTGCATTCCTATGCACCGGGAAAATGGACCATCCGTGAGGTGCTGAATCACGTCAACGACGGTGAACGAGTCTTCGTGGACCGTGCCTGGTGGTTTGCGCGTGGGTTCCAGGATCCGCTTCCAAGTTTCGACCAGGAAGTGGCTGTCCAATACGCTCAGGCAAAAAACACCTCCTGGAATGAGCTGGTTGACGAATTCAAGAATGTGCGGCTGGCGACTATTTCGTTCTTCAAGAGTCTTCCCGAACAGGCGTGGTCACGTACGGGAGTTGCCAGTGACAATCCGTTCACGGTTCGGGCCTTGGCTTACATCATCGCTGGCCATGTGACCCACCACACGCGCGTTTTGCAGGAAAAGTACCTGTAAATCCTGCAAGTCCTGTAATCCTGTGAAAAACATTCTTGAACCATGCGCGCCTTAGGGTGTACTCTGGAACCCTGCGGAGCGCACTCACGCCGACTTCCACCCATTCCGCAGGCCCCATCAGACAGTCTTCCCAGGAGATCGCAATGAAAAGGTGCCCGCAGTGTGAGTTTATTTACGAGGACGACCAGAGTCTTTGCGATATGGACGGTGTTCTGCTCGTTTTCGACGGCCGAACACTGCCCGATCTCCATGCCCTGACGACTATCCCGCCCAGACGGCAACCAAAGCGAAACAAGGCCGTTCCCGCGTTTGCAACGGTGGTTCTGGCTCTTGTTTTGGGGATGGTTTATTACGTCTCCACTGAACGTAATGCCATCGAAAACCCGGAAATACCGCCAGTGCCCATCGCTGCGAGCATGTTGAATCCTGTTCCTGCCGAAAATCCGATTTCGGAAGTGCAGCCATCAACCGAGAAATCAGCGGCTGGGGAACCCAAGGCGCCAACTACCAAGTCGACGGTCGCAGCCCCAGTCCCGCTCAAAAAGCCTGCGACTGCTTCCGTCGCTGAAACCCGCAAACCTGAACCCAAAAAAGAGGACTCGAAAGTCAACTCGATCCTCAAGAAGACGGGCCGCATTCTCAAGAAGCCCTTCAAATTCTGACAGCAATGAAACGCTGCCCCCAATGCCTCTTCCTCTATCCTGACTCGGACGAGAAGTGCGACTTCGACCAACACCGGCTCGAGGCCGTTGACGACGCTGCTGTCGAAGCAGCCACGCGCCCGAGAAAACGCCGCGTTCTGCCGATCGCGGCCGGCATTGGTCTGCTTCTTGGCGTGCTGGTGTTCGCTATTTACTACGGTATCAGCCGTCAAACGCAGAAAGCTTCTGCCGCTACAGAAACGTCAATCACTGTCGCGCCCACTGCGACACCCACTCCCGCAGCGCCATCTCCATCGCCTGTAGCGTCTGCTTCGCCGTCACCTTCACCTGCATCAACTCCAAAACCTTCTCCGCCCACGGTCGCCACTGCGCACACGCGGGCGACGAGCGATCCAGTCTCGACAAGTGGACCGGGAATCGGAACCCGGCAGGGCGGCAAACCTGCAATAATTTTGACCAGCGGCGGAAAAATCGAAGCTGATGAGGTCTGGCGCACCAAAGATGGTGTATGGTACCGCCGCAACGGACTTGTTACGTTGCTAAAACGCGGGCAAGTGAAAACGATCGTGACGCATTAGGTCACAAAGAAGTACAAAGAACAGCCACAAAAAGGCACAAAAGTCACAAAAACGATTTCATCAAACTCCTTTGTGTTTTTTGCGCCTTTTTGTAGCCCAAATTGATTAGGAGGCAAGTATGAGAGCATCGGCTTCCCTTCTCGCTTTAATTTTGATTCTTGGTGTGGCGGTTTCCTGCAAACTCGGAGAACGACTTGCGGGCGACAAGAATTCCGGCACTGTCAGCGCGCTCTGGGCCGACGTGCCGCCTTTTCAAGGTGCGACGAAAGCTGATCTTGAGATTCCCCTGGGCGCGCGGCTCATGATTCGCGGCATGATGCAGGGCAAAATCAATTTCATCTCTTTCCGCACCGACAAGCCTGCACAGGAAGTAAAAGATTTCTATTCCAACGAGCGCATGAAACAGGCGGGGTGGAGTCCAAACAACAAAGAAGGCTGCATCGGCGACACTGAGGACACAAAGAATCACGGCGCCCTCTGTCTCTTCTCACGCAAGGACGGCAGCAAGGAAGAAGGATTGGCAATCGTCGTGGCTCAGGACGAAAAACTTCCCGAGACCAACATCTTCTACGCACGCGTGGACACGACAAAATAGGCCACAAAAAAGCACAAAAGGCACAAAATATTGCCGTGCTGGTGACGGCCGTGGTAGTCTCCCGTCCACCTTCCATTCCTTCAACCAAAGGGGACGTTGAGATGAAAGTCACTGCGAGAATTCTTGTCGCTCTAACTGTCGGTATTTTACTGTCTCTCACGCTAATTGATCGTGCACCGGCAACGAAGGCTGCGCCGCTCGATCTCTCCGGCGAAATTAACGGTGCGCCTTATCGTATTCGAGTGCCGGAAGTCTGGAATGGAACGCTGCTCGTCTTCGCTCACGGTTATCGCGACAAGGCGGATCATCCCGGCGAGATCGATAATCGCAGCGTAGACGTCGCTCCCAATGCCGCGCTGGAAGCTCCTTTGCTCGCACAGGGTTTTGCGTTGGCGGGAACTGCCTACAAAGACAACGGCTGGGCCATCAAGGACGCGATCCAGGACGTCAAGAACCTCGCCGTGTTCTTCCGCGAGAATGTCGCACAACCTCAACGAACGATCCTCGTCGCTGCTTCGTTAGGAACATTCGTCGGCTACAAGAGCATGGAACAGTTCAACGGCATCTACGATGGCGCGCTCTGTCTGTGCACGGCCGGCGCCGGAGCCACGCGGCTTTGGGACAGTGGCGTTCCACTGTATCTCGCTTATGACGTCATCTTCGGAATTCCTGCATCGTGGGGAACAGTCGGCGAAGTGAGAAACGACATCGACTTCGACACGGAAGTGTTGGCGAAGCTGGGTCCGGAGCTTCAGAACATCGCGAACTTTCC
>DASUYO010000447.1:0-6289 GCA_036377375.1 Pyrinomonadaceae bacterium | reverse complement strand
TCCCTGCGCGGCTGTGAGCAACTCGATCGCCGTCGCCATCTCTGCAAGCTTCACAATCTCACGCAGCTTCGTCGCCGAGGTCATGCCCATCGAGACGTGATCTTCCTTGCCACCGTCAGTCGGCACATTGTCGATACTCGCCGGATGGGCCAACACCTTCGCCTCATTCAAAAGCGCGACCGCAGTCACTTGCATCATCATGAACCCGGAAGAGATTCCCGGCTGCGACGTCAGAAACGGTGGCAAGCCTTCGTTCGAATCCGGATTCACTACACGATCGATGCGACGTTCCGTAATACTCATCAAGTCTGTCAAAGCGATTGCGGCATAGTCAAAAACAAGTGCGAGTGGCGCGCCGTGAAAGTTTCCACCCGAAAGCACTTCGCCCGTTTCCGAAAAGACCAAAGGATTATCGGTAGCACTGCCGCTTTCAATCTCGACCACTTCTTTCGCGTGACTCAGCGCAGTGCGAACTGCGCCATGCACCTGCGGCATGCAACGCAAGCTGTACGCATCCTGCACGCGTGGATCGTTGTCGAGATGCGACTGTCGAATCTCACTTTCGCGCAGTAACTCTCGCAAATGCGCTGCAACTGCCAACTGACCGGGATGAGGTCGCGCCTCGTGAATACGCTCATCAAAAGCGACGGGCGTTCCCTTGAGCGCTTCGAGCGTCATCGCGCCGGCAACGTCGGCCAGGCGAACAAGACGTTCGGCGCGGTGAAGCGCAAGTGCACCCACCGCACCCATGGCTTGAGTTCCGTTGAGGAGCGCGAGCCCTTCCTTGACCTCGAGTTTCAACGGCGCGATCTGCGCGCGCTCGAGGGCTGCGGCAGCCGGCAACCGGTCGCCGCGGTAAAAAACCTCGCCCTCACCAATCGCCGCGAGCGCCAGGTGTGCGAGTGGCGCCAGATCTCCGCTTGCGCCGACACTTCCTTTTTCAGGAATGACCGGCGTCACACCTTTTTCAAGCATGGCGATCAGCGTGTCGATCACCAGGGGTCGCGCACCGCTGAATCCCGAAGCCAGCACGTTCGCTCGTAACAACAGCATCGCCCGCGCTTCGGCTTCAGACAGCGGCTCACCCAAACCGCACGAATGACTCCGCACCAGGTTCAGTTGCAACTGAAGCAGGTCAGACTTATCGATGCTGACGTCTGACAGCTTTCCGAAACCTGTGTTGACTCCGTAAACCGTGCGACCTTCGCTGACGATATTTTGAACGATTTGGCGAGCACGTTCGACACGCACACGTGCCTCGTCCGAGAGAGAGACCTGTTCCCGGCCTTCGGCAACATCAACGATTTGCTGAAGAGTGAGTTGTTGACCGCTGAGCTGCATTTAAGACACGCTGGCCCGTTTATCCGGCGTCTCGGAAATGTCGATTTTCTTAAATTCTGCTGTCGTGTCAGCACGGCTGCGTACGCGCTGGCGTGCTCGCTTCGCGCGCACGGTGGTACGTCTCGTCGTCGCTTGTGTCCAACTCGTCATCCGCCGCAACGGATGTAATGAAAACTCGTGCTTCGGCAACACCTCGCCAGTGGCTTCGCGCAGTCGCACCGTTCCGATCGCAAAGATAAAAACTGCTGCGTTGAAAACTATGCCCACTACAAAAACGATCCAGCCGGGAACAACGCCGACTGTAGCGCGGTCGATGAACTGGTTGAAATCGCGCGCGGGCAGCGGCGACAGATAAACTTTTAAATTCCAACTCAACGCCAGCAGCGCGAAGATCCAGAGATAGTTGCGGCGCAAGCGACGGCCTATAGCTTCCCATTCCGTGATCGTGAAGTGAGGCGTGGTCAAATCAGCTGCGAGATGTTCGGCCCACGATTCATCCGCAGGCCTGTTTTCCGGTATCAGAATGTGTGCGAAGTATCCTGTCTCGAGAATTCGCACGCGGCTGGACCAGATCTCATAGTAACGATACCGCCGCGCTTCCATCAGGAGAAAGATGGCAACGAGTATCGAGTTGATCGGAATCACGAAGTGCGGGTTGTTGGGCGAGCTGAAGACAAACGAGAGCGTCGCGCCGGCAGTGAGCACGGCCCAGTTCGTAGTTGTATCGAGTCGATTTCGCCAGGTGTTTGAGCGTTGCACTTCGCCGCGATAGAAATGGATCATCGCGGTGTTGAATTCCGCCGGTGTCATGCGGCGCATCAACGACGCCGGAGAAGCATCTGCCAGGGGCTCAGCCGGGGGTTGCGGCCTTAGCCTGCCGGTCATCCTGTCTGACGTTAATTGACCACTACCTCTTTGACTTGCTTCGGTGGACATCGAATTGAATCGGCGGAGCGCGCCGCCAGACTGGGGCGCGGAACTCCAGACAACCGATAATAGCACGCGAGGCCGCAAAGAAGCACAGAAAGCACAAACTCATTTTTGTGACTTTTGTGCCTTTTTCTCGCTTCTTGACACCTTTTCAGCGCGCACCCTATAGTGGCCGTTCGGTTCTTTGATGAGTGCCGCGCAAACAGATTTTGACGAGCAATGGATGCGCCAGGCACTGGCCGCCGCCCGCGAGGCACAGGCAAACGGCGAAGTGCCAGTCGGCACGTGCATCGTTAGTGAAAATACACTGATCGCCGTTTGCGGAAACCGTACGCGTACCGACTGCGATCCCACAGCTCACGCTGAAATCGTTGCGCTTCGCGAAGCCGCCCGTAAGCTTGGCAATTACCGACTGACGGGCGTCGATGTTTATTCGACGATTGAACCGTGTGCGATGTGTGCGGGGGCGCTGATTCAGGCGCGAGTGAGACGTTTGATTTACGGAGCACCGGATGAGCGCGCGGGTGCAGTAGCGAGCCGGTTTCGCATCTGCGATACAGATTTCCTGAATCACCAGATCCAGATCAGCTCTGGCGTGCTTGAAGCTGAATGCCGCGCGCTCATGCAGGAATTTTTCCGGAGCAGAAGAACCGAATAAAGACGCGGAGAGGTCGCATAGTGGATTAGTGCACCGGTCTCGAAAACCGGAGTGGGTTTACGCCCACCGTGGGTTCGAATCCCACCCTCTCCGCCAGAAGAACTTTAGCCGCAGATTTCGCAGATAAACGCAGATCCTGAATCTGCGTTCATCTGCGAAAATCTGCGGCTAATTCAAAGCTGAACACGGAGAGGTGCAGGAGTGGTTGAACTGGCAGCACTGGAAATGCTGTGAACGGGAAACCGTTCCGTGGGTTCGAATCCCACCCTCTCCGCCAGAAACGATGAACGACGACAAGTTAGCAATCGAAGAAGCGCGACGGGCCGCACAACACGAATCAGTCAAGAACCAGGTTGAAGGACAGGTCCAGGGCGAGATTGGTGAACGCGCCGCTGTAAAAGGAACGCCTGGTGAAGCACAGAGAATCGATCAAGTCGCCGGTGAGTTTCGTTCGAAGGCAGTTAACGAGGTTGTTGAAAGTGAGCGCGAAGTAGAACGCTCCAGAGGACTGGCGCGTATCTCGCAAGTTGTCGATTACATCTTTTACGTAATTTACGCGCTCCTCGGTATGCGATTCCTTCTGGCGCTGTTGGCTGCACGCAGCAGTGCAGGATTCGTACAGTTTATCGTTGCAGTCAGCAATCCGTTTTATGCGCCGTTTCGCGGGATTGTGGCGAGTCCCAGCACGGACAACGGCCACACCTTGCTCCTTCCGATCGTAGTGGCGATAATCGCTTACGCGCTGCTACATCTCGGCATCAATGGACTTTTGCGGGTGTTCGCGCATCGAAAGACAGAGATTTAGTTTTATCAGATCCCGGGCTCCGCACAACGCATGCCTTGTGAACCCCGCCAGGCCGGGAACGGAGCAACGGTAGCAACGGCAGCGTGTGTTGCGGGAAAGTCCGGGGTCTGGCCAGTCTGAGGTTGTAAATCCCATGAGAAGAATACTACTCGCGACAGTCGCGCTAACGCTGACTGCGCTTGCAACCTTCGCACAGTCTCGATCGCGTATCGACATCTTGACAAACATCAATCGATTCGGCTTCCGATGTTCTGGTCGCATTCAAGGTGGTGCGCATTGATACGGACGGCAGCGCCATCATTCTTTGGAAAATGTTGCAACGGGGCCCTTACCCGGAAGTGCTTCGAATCCACTAAACAACACAACGACGAAACGATCCTATGGCCTATCAAGTAATCGCTCGCAAGTGGCGTCCCCAGACCTTTGACGAAGTAACAGGCCAGGAACCAATAACTCGCACGCTCCGCAACGCCATCGAGCACCAGCGGCTTCATCACGCCTACTTATTTTCAGGTGCTCGCGGTGTTGGCAAAACCACGACCGCGCGGCTCCTCGCGAAAGCGCTGAATTGCCACAAGACTAAACAACCAACACCGACACCGTGTCGTTCCGACGATCCGGATCAGTGTTCGTCGTGTCGCGAGATCACTGAAAGTCGTTCGATCGACGTGCAGGAGATCGATGCGGCGTCGAATACCGGCGTCGACAATGTGCGCGAGGCGATCATCGCCAGCGTCGGCATCGCTCCGGCAC
This sequence comes from Pyrinomonadaceae bacterium, assembly GCA_036377375.1. Taxonomy (GTDB): domain Bacteria; phylum Acidobacteriota; class Blastocatellia; order Pyrinomonadales; family Pyrinomonadaceae; genus PSRF01. The sequence goes on along the minus strand of DASUYO010000447.1, from coordinate 1,802 downwards.
GTGACCGTTACAAAGTCTTCATCATCGACGAAGTTCACATGCTCTCCGGCGCCGCCTTCAACGCGTTGCTGAAAACTCTTGAAGAGCCGCCGCCGCGTGTGGTCTTCATCATGGCCACGACCGAGCGACACAAAGTTCCGGAAACGATTCTGTCGCGTTGCCAGCAGTTTGAGTTTCGCACGATCGCGACAGCGAAAATTCTCGAGCGTCTGAAACTGATCGCGAAAGCGGAAAACATTTCTATTCCCGAGGACGCGCTGCGCGAAATCGCGCGCACGGGCGAAGGCTCGATGCGCGACGCCCAGTCCGCATTGGACCAGGTGATCAGTTTTGCCGGCGAAAAGATCACGAAAGAGGACGTCGAGATGGCGCTCGGCGTCGCGGGCGCGGACATTCTCAAACGGATCGTCGACAGCATTGCCGCAAACAAACCTGCTGACGCGATCGCCACGATTGACGACATCGTGATGCGTGGTCACGATCTACGAAACTTCTGTCGCGATCTGCTTGCGCACTTCCGCGACCTGCTCGTCACGAAAGTCTCCGGAAATGAAGAGCTGTTGGAAGCCGCTGTCTGTGAGCCGCAGGAGCTGAAGCGACAGGCAGACTTGTTTTCAGAGTCGGACCTGGTTCGCTTCTTTCATTCCCTGGCGGAAACGGAAACAAAGCTGCGCGCGGCAACACAACCTCGCTACCAGTTGGAAATCGGAGTCGTCAAGCTGATGGAGTTGCGTGGCGTCGAGAGCATCAGTGAAATCATTCAACGACTCTCAGCACTCGAAACAAATCTCGGCGGTGACAGCTCGTCGAGCAGAACGCCTTCCAGTTCAGGAGGGACTACGTCGAGCAGGAGCACGCCTGAGCGGCCGCCGACCAGTTCTCGTCCAGCCGGATCGTCATTCACTGCGACCGCAGTGTCGCCTGCGCTTGAAAAACCATATGAAGAAAAGCTCGAGTCTCCTGTACCGGCCGCAGAGCTTTCGACGATCGAAAAAGTGAAAGCAGTTTTGGAAGGCCAGCGGAAGATGTTACTGGTGACGGCGCTTGAAGCGGCACAGGCAACAGTGTTTGAAGAAAGCGAGCTGCGTGTCGAGTTTGCGCCGAATGCATCACGTCAGTTCCGCGATACTCTTTCAAAGCCTGACAACAACAAGTTCATTCGCGAGGCATGCCGCGAAGTGATGGGCAAAGAGATGGGCGTGCGGATCGTCGTGAAGGATCCGATGGCCGAAGGTGAGCCACTGAGCCGCGAAGATGAAGAGCGCCTCGAAAAACAGCGGTTGCGAGAGATGGCGGAGAGCAGCCCGACTGTCCAGCAACTACTGAAGACGTTCCGCGGCGAAATCGTGGACGTGCGCCGCTCTGAGGGTGAGAGATAGAAGTTTGGCCGCTCGCCAACACCGCAGCCTAAAGGCTGAACTCTGAACTTTTGCCCATCCATCTATGGCTTGAGATGGTTCACGAATAGTTGAGAGTTCAAGCTTTAGCTTGTCCGCTCGTCCACCGAACAAAACCGCGACTCGTGTCGTATGAGGTTCGACTGCGGAGGTAGCTTAATACGATGCGCGATCCAGTTTTGGCGGGAATTCTAAGTTTGATTATTCCGGGAGTGGGGCAGCTCTACAATGGCCGCATCCTGGCGGGAATTCTGTGGTTGATCATCACACCGGGGTTCTGGCTCGGCACCGGCGGCACACTCGGATGGATATGCCACCTCGTTTCCGGGTATTGCGCTTACTCCTACGCGAAGGAGCACCCGGTACGTGTTTAGGTTCTATTTCTGAGGCCTGATCGGCTTCTTC